>NZ_JSZN01000001.1:0-88039 GCF_000801975.1 Burkholderia sp. A9
AGGCGGGGGTTTTTGCATTTGTGCGGCGAAATTCATCATCCCGAGCCATTCCCCGGCCCCTGGCTCATTCGCTCGTATCTTCTTCGACCCAAGACCGATTCGTTTCGGCCGGGCGAAGCCGAAACGCAGTGCCTTTCTCTCACCAACTCCGCATAGATATCGCCGCACCGGCAGTTCGACGCCGGGCCCAGGGCCGATATTCACGATTCCCCGTTGCCGCTGTTCCGCCAAGCAGGCAGGAAACCCGCGTGAAATGAAGCCTTATTGGGCACACCCACGTAAAATCTGCGAATCTCGCTTTCCGCATCCAGAACGATGAACGTCGCCACCCAGATAGCTCGGGCCGTTTGCCCACACGATTGTCCGGACACATGCGCAATGCGCGTGACCGTTGAAAACGGCAAGGCGATCAAGGTCACGGGCGATCCCGACCATCCGCCGACGCAAGGCGTGTTGTGCACGAAAGTCAGCCGATACGCCGACCGCGTTCACCATCCCGACCGTCTCACCGTTCCGCTCAAGCGCGTCGGTGCGAAGGGGGAAGGCCGCTTCGAGCCGATCAGCTGGAGCGAAGCGTTCGACGAGATCGGTCGCCGCCTCGGTGAAATCGCCGCGCGTGCGCCGGAGGCGATCGTGCCTTACAGCTATGCGGGAACGATGGGGCTTGTGCAGGGGGAGGGCATCGCGCAGCGGTTCTTCCACAAACTCGGCGCATCCAGGCTCGAGCGCGCGATCTGCGCGGCCGCTGGTGCGGCAGGGCTGCGCTATACGTATGGCGGAAGCGTCGGAATGCATCTCGAGCATTTCGAGGAGAGCGAACTGATCCTGATCTGGGGCGCGAATCCGATCGCATCGAGCCTGCATTTCTGGACGCGTGCGCAGGAAGCCAAGCGCCGCGGTGCCCGTCTGGTTGCAATTGATCCCTATCGCTCGCTGACGGCGGAGAAGTGCCATCAGCACATCGCACTGAAGCCTGGCACCGACGGCGCGTTCGCTCTCGGTATGATGCATGTGCTGATTACCGAAGATCTGCTCGATCATGACTACATCGAGCACCATACGCTGGGTTTCGATGCGCTCAAGGCGCGAGCCCTCTCCTATCCGCCGGAACGGGTCGCGCAGATCTGCGGCATCGAAGCATCCGAATTGATCGAACTCGCCCGCCGTTACGGCGCGACCCGCAAGGCATCGATCCGTCTCAATTACGGGATGCAGCGCGTGCGCGGCGGCGGCAATGCCGTGCGCGCAATCGCGAGCCTGCCTGCGCTGACGGGCGCGTGGCGCGACCGGGCCGGCGGGTTGCTGCTGTCGTCGTCGGAATCCGCACCGGTCAACCAGGCGGCGCTGCTGCGCCCCGATTTGATGCCCGGCTGGCCGCACAAGCTGCCGCGCATCATCAACATGAACGCGATCGGCGACGCGCTGCTGCATTCGGGCGATGCGACTTTCGGGCCGAAGGTCGAAGCGGTGATCGTCTACAACTCGAATCCGGTGGCCGTCGCGCCGGATTCGTCGAAAGTGGCCGCGGGTTTCGCACGCGAAGACCTTTTCACAGTCGTTCTCGAGCACTTCAAGACAGATACGGCCGATTTCGCCGACATTGTGTTGCCGGCTACTACGCAGCTCGAGCATCTCGACGTCCACAAGTCGTATGGTCACACCTACGTGATGGCGAATCTGCCGGCGATTCCCCCGGTGGGAGAGGCGCGACCGAATACGGAGATCTTTCGCGGCATCGCGCGCAGCATGGGGCTCGATGAGCCCGCGCTCTATCACAGCGACGAAGAGGTCGCGCGCGCGGCATTCCGCTGGGACGATCCGGCGCTCGACAGCGACTGGGACACCCTGAAGCGTGCCGGCTGGTTGAAGCTCAATTTGGCGGATGCTCCTTTCGCGAACGGCGGCTTCCGCACGCCGTCCGGCAAGTGCGAGTTCTACAGCGCGCGACTCGAGCAGATGGGCATGGATCCGGTGCCCGATTACCTGCCGCCGTACGAATCAGCCGAGGCCGCGCCCGAGCTGGCCGCGCGCTATCCGCTCGCGATGATTTCACCGCCGGCCCGGCATTTCCTGAACAGCACCTTCGTGAACGTGGACAGCCTGCGCAGCACGGAAGGCCAGCCGCACCTCGACATGCACCCGGCAGATGCCGCGGCGCGCGGCATCGGGGATGGGGACGTCGTACGCATCTTCAACGACCGCGGATCGATGCAGGCGGTGGCGAGAATTACCGATCGCGCACGCGAAGGTCTCGTCGTCGGCCTGTCGATCTGGTGGAAGAAATTGTCGGCGGACGGCCGGAACGCGAACGAAGTGACGAGCCAGGCGCTGACCGATCTCGGCAATTCGGCGACGTTTTACGATTGCCTCGTGGAAGTTGACCGGATTTGACCGAACATCTCGATATGATTGGACGAATTTGTCCGAGAGTTCGAGGTGGTCATCTAACCCTGTTGTCTCGCGACGGACGAGCCGCTACGATGCGTTTTAGCACGACCATTCGAAAATCTGTGAGGAGACGCGCAGTATGGACAAAATTTGGCTGAAATCGTACCCACCCGGCGTTCCAGCCGAAATTGACGCGTCCCCGTATCCCTCCATCCCGGATCTCCTCGACGAAAGCTTTCGGCAGTATCGCGACCGCAAGGCGTTCGTCTGCATGGGCAAGAGCATCACGTATGGCGAACTCGATGCGCTGTCGCGCCAGTTCGGCGCTTGGCTGCAGTCGCGCGGTCTGAAGCGCGGCGCGCGCGTCGCGCTCATGATGCCGAACGTGCTGCAATACCCGGTAGCGATCGTCGCGGTCCTGCGCGCGGGCTACACGGTCGTCAACGTGAACCCGCTCTATACGCCGCGCGAGCTCGAACACCAGTTGAAAGACAGCGGGGCGGAGGCGATCGTCATCCTCGAGAATTTCGCGTCGACGCTTCAGGCCGTCATTGCAAACACCGCGGTCAAGCACGTCGTCGTCGCGTCGATGGGCGACTTGCTGGGCATCAAGGGCTGGCTCGTCAACTACGTCGTGCGCAACGTGAAGAAGATGGTGCCGGCCTGGCAGCTTCCGTCGTTCACGCGTTTCAAGGCTGCACTGTCGGAAGGCGCACGGCAGACCTTCAAGCCGCAGAAGCTCGGCCCCGACGATGTCGCATTCCTCCAATACACGGGCGGTACGACGGGTGTCGCGAAGGGCGCGACGCTGTTGCACCGGAACATCGTGTCGAACGTGTTGCAGGCCGGCGCGTGGCACCATCCCGCGCACGAGAAGTACCCTGACGTGAAGCAGTTCGTGACGGTCGTCGCGCTGCCGCTCTATCACGTGTTTGCGCTGACGGTCTGCGGCTTCCTGACGATGCGCACGGGCGGCATGGGTATCCTGATCCCCAACCCGCGCGACATCGGCGGGATGATCAAGGAGTTGAAGGGGTACCAGATCTCGACGATTCCGGCCGTCAACACGCTGTACAACGCACTGCTGAACCATCCCGAATTCAACCAGCTCGACTTGTCGAAGCTCGTGATCGCCAACGGCGGCGGCATGGCGATCCAGGAAGGGGTCGCGAAGCGCTGGTATGAGAAGACCCATACGGCGATCGTCGAAGGGTATGGCCTGTCGGAAACCTCGCCGGTCGCGACCTGCAACCCGGTGACGGCGACTGAGTACAGCGGGACGATCGGCCTGCCGCTGCCGTCGACCGAGGTTGCGATCCGCGACGACGCGGGCAACGATGTCGCACTCGGCGAACCGGGCGAGATCTGCATCCGCGGGCCGCAGGTCATGGCCGGCTACTGGAACCGTCCGGAAGAAACCGAGAAGGTCATGTGCCCGGACGGGTTCTTCAAGACCGGCGACGTCGGCGTGATGGACGCGCGCGGTTACGTGAAGATCGTCGATCGGAAGAAGGACATGATTCTCGTATCCGGTTTCAACGTGTATCCGAACGAAGTCGAGGACGTGGTGGCGTCGCACCCGGGCGTGTTCGAGGTGGCGGCGGTCGGCGTGCCGGACGAGCACTCGGGCGAAGCAGTGAAGCTGTTCGTCGTGAAGAAGGACCCGGCACTCACCGACAAGGACATCCTCGCGTATTGCAAGGAGCGACTCACCGGCTACAAGCGGCCGAAACTCGTCGAGTTCCGCACGGAGCTGCCGAAGACGAACGTCGGCAAGATCCTGCGGCGCGAACTGCGCGACGGCCGCGCGTAATACCGAAGTCGAACGAACGAGCCCGGCCTGTGCCGGGCTGACCATAGATTTTTGTTTGTGGCGCGGTTTGGGGCGGCGGCGGAGCTTTGGCCGCGTCGCCGGCTATGACCTGAACGACCCGCGTTCGAAGGCGGACGCCGCGGCTGACGAAACGGTTCGGTCGGGTCATCGGCGGCCGCTCGCGTGTCGAACGGTGCAAGACTTCGGCGCACGCGGCCGCGGGGCGCTCCATCGGCGAAGTGCCGCGAACGTGCCGGGTCACCGCGCACGCATCGCCCGACGATCATCTGGCGCAACGCTAACGCTTCGCTACCGCAAGAGAAAAAGGCGCCCGAAGGCGCCTTCAATATGCTGCGGCTTGTCAGGCAAGCTGATTAGAACTTGTGACGGATGCCGACGCGAGCTGCGACCTGGTTGCTGGTGGTCGACGGGTCGAGACCGTTGATCGAAGCATGGGCCTGAACGACGTTGCCTTCTGCGTCGAGCGCGTTGCCCGATGCATGCTGGTACACGCCGATCACGTAGACGTCCGTGCGCTTCGACAGGAAGTAGTCGACGCCCAGCGAGCCTTGGTGGTACTTGGCTGCCGAGTTGCCGTCGACCTTGCTGCCTTGCGTGTAGTCGTACGCGGCGCCGACGATGAGCGCCGGGGTCAGCTGATACTTGAAGTTGATTTCGCCGTTGTTGAACGTCGCGGTCTGGTCCACGAACGGACCAACCGAGAAGCCCTTGAACTTCGTGTTCGAGTACGTTGCGCCGATGGTCGCTGCGCCGAACGTGTAGGCGCCGCCCGCACCGATGACCTGGTACGTGTTCGCGCTGTTCGCGTACGCGCCGTAGACCGGCGACGACACGGCCGTCGCGGCAGCCGATGCGCCGGTGTTGAACATGCCGCCGAAGTTCGCCGGCGTGCGTGCGTTCAAGTAGCCGACACCCAGGACGAGCGGGCCGTTGTTGTACCCGGCACCGAGCGACCAGACCTGGTTCTTCGAGAACTGGCCGGCCTGACCGCCGAAGCTGTACATGCCGCCGAACGAGAAGCCGGCGTAGGTCGGGCTCGTGTACTTGACCGCGTTGTTCACGCGGTACGCGTTGTTGAAGTTGTCGAGGTCGCCCGGGTGAGCAGCGATGTAGCCGCCCCACTGGTCGCCTGCCTCGAGCGGGCCGACGAAGTCGACGACGGAGTCGTACTGGCGACCCAGCGTGACCGTGCCGTACTGGCTCGACAGTCCGACGTACGCCTGACGACCGAACATCAGGCCGCCCTGGCCGAGCTTGCCGGAGTTGACGTCAAAACCGTTCTCGAGCACGAAGATCGCCTTCAGGCCGGCGCCCAGATCTTCGGTACCGCGCAGGCCGAAGCGGCTGCCTTGCATCACGCCGCTTGCCAGACCGTACAGATGGCCGCCCTTCGCGTTGTTGTTGAAGATGAGGCCTTCATCGATGATGCCGTAAAGCGTCACGCTGCTTTGCGCATGGGCTGCGCCAGCAAACGCGCCCAGCGCGACGAGCGCGAGAAGCGACTTTTTCATTAACGGATCTCCAAGATTCACTGAATTTTTTTGGCGGGGCGGATAGTTATGTTGTGTTGACGGGCCCCATCAACTTCGCAAGAAGTCGCTCGTAATGTAGCAAAGCCGATTTTTCCGACAAAGCGAAATGCCGTAGCGCAAGGCCGCCATGTTTCCTTTATGCAACAATGGTTAAAATCACGGGTTAACCGCAATTTCCGCTGAATAATCAAGTCGGTTACGCAGCCGGACACGTGCCTTTGCCGCCCGCGGCAGCACACGCAGCCAGGAGAACAGGATGGTGTTGGATGAACTGATCAGCGAATTCGATCGCGGCTTGCGATCGCTGACCGGCATTAGCCGGATGAGCCGCGCGGTGCCCATGCCGGCGGAGCCGCCGGCCGGCGAATTGACGCCCGCGGAGCGCACGCATGCCGCCGGGCTGATGCGCGTGAATCACGTCGGCGAAGTCTGTGCGCAGGCGCTCTATCAGGCGCAGAAGCTGACCGCGCGCTCGGCGTCGTCGAAGGCGATGTTCGAGGAGGCCGCGCGCGAGGAGGAGGACCATCTCGCCTGGACCGCGCACCGGCTGAAGGAACTCGATTCGCGCCCGAGCCTCCTCAACCCGCTCTGGTACGCCGGTGCGCTCGCGATCGGCGTCGCGGCCGGCACGCTGGGCGACAAGGTCAGCCTTGGCTTCATGGCGGAGACCGAGCGTCAGGTCGAGAGCCATCTCGACGGGCACCTGTCCGAGTTGCCGGCGACCGATACGGCATCGCGTGCGATCGTCGAGCAGATGCGACTCGACGAGGTGAAGCACGGCAAGGCAGCGACCGACGCCGGCGGGATCGAACTGCCGCTGCCCGCGCGGATGCTGATGCGCGCCGCGTCGAAAGTCATGACGAGCACTGCATACTATCTGTGACATTTGTACCGGGGCGGCGCACGACGCCGCTCCGGTTCGCCGCTCCCGATACCGCCCGTTTTTTCCGCGTTTTCCCGCCCCCGAAAGCCCCGTCCGCACGCCAGTCTGGCCCACCTTTCTCACGTATCACCTTCACAAGTTGCACTAGCTCATTCATTTATAACGGTTTTTAGAATGAGGGGTGGCATGAGCATGTGCGCGTAAGTCCTTGTTCTAACTAACAAAATTCGTCAAAAATCCGGGCCGCTCCCTTGACCGTGCCAAACCCTTCCTCTAAAGTGGGAGACAGTGTGAGAAAGTGTATTTTTGTGTGATTTAGCGAGCCATTCCGGCTAAATTCTGAGGCGTTGAGCGGGTGCTTCGGTGCCCTGAACGGGAGAGCGGAAAGTGTTCCAAGGGGCGTCGGCGCTGACGCTCGATGCGAAAGGGCGGATGTCGGTGCCGGCTCGCTATCGCGAAGCGCTGCAAGGACAGGCAGAAGGACGGGTGACTGTGACCAAGCACCCGGACGGCTGCCTGTTGCTGTTTCCGCGCCCCGAATGGGAGGTTTTCCGCGCCAAGATCGCCGCGCTGCCGATGGACGCGCACTGGTGGCGGCGCATTTTTCTCGGCAATGCGATGGATGTCGATCTCGACAGCGCGGGCCGGATTCTCGTATCGCCCGAGCTGCGGATGGCGGCCGGACTGGAAAAGGAAGTCATGTTGTTGGGAATGGGTAGTCACTTCGAGCTGTGGGATTCGCAGACCTACATCGCGAAGGAGCAGGCAGCGATGGCGCAGGGCATGCCCGACGCGCTGAAAAACTTTACGTTCTGATTGCGGTGACGGAGACGCCCGCGATGGGAAATGAATTGCAGCATCGGACCGTGTTGTTGGACGAAGCGGTCGAGTCGCTCGTGACGCGCCCCGACGGCATTTATGTCGACGGCACGTTCGGGCGGGGTGGTCATAGCCGTGCGGTACTCGCGCGGCTGGCGCCGGCTGGCCGGCTGATCGCGTTCGACAAGGATCCGAGGGCGATCGAGACGGCGCAGCGCATCGAGGATGCGCGCTTCTCGATCGTGCATGACAGCTTTGCATCGATGCGCGATGCGCTTGCGGCGCGTGGCATCGAGAAGGTGTCGGGTGTGTTGCTGGACCTGGGCGTGTCCTCGCCGCAGGTGGACGATCCGGCGCGCGGCTTCAGCTTTCGCGCCGATGGCCCGCTGGACATGCGAATGGATCCGACGCGCGGCGAGTCGGCGGCCGAATGGCTCGCGCGGGCTTCGGTGCAGGAATTGACGGAGGTGATACGGGATTATGGGGAAGAACGGTTTGCTTTTCAGATTGCAAAGGCGCTTGTTGCTCGCCGGGCAGAGTCCGACCGTCTTGGGCCTCTCGACACCACGGGCGAGCTTGCCCAAATCGTGGGTCACGTCGTCAAAACCCGTGAGAAGGGCAAGGATCCGGCAACCCGCACCTTTCAGGCTATACGGATTCACGTCAATCAAGAGCTTGCGGACCTGCAAGTCGTACTAGACGCGGCATTGTCGTTGCTGGAGCAAGGGGGGCGGCTGGTGGTCATCAGCTTTCATTCACTCGAGGACCGGATCGTCAAGCGATTCATGCAGGCGCACGCGAGTGCGCCTGCGGTTGATCGTCGCCTGCCGATCCGTGCCGTCGACCTCCCGAGCCCGCCGCTCAAGATAATCAGCCGTCAGTTCCCGAGCGAAGCGGAAGTCGTTGCGAATCCGCGCGCCCGGTCGGCCGTGATGCGCATTGCGGAGCGCATCACGCCATGAGCCGCTTCAATATCTTCCTGCTGATCATCGTGATGGGATGCGCGCTGTCGGTCGTCAATTCGACGAACCAGCAACGCCAGATCTTCATCCAGCTGCAGCGCGCACAGTCGCAGGAGCGTCAGCTCCAGCAGGACTATGCGCAGCTTCAATATCAGCAGAGCGCGCTGTCGAAGACGTCGCGCATCGAGCAACTCGCGAACGACTCGCTGAAGATGCAGCCGGTCACAACGGGCCGCACGCAATACCTGACGCTGCCGCCGGGCGCCGCGAGGGCGATCGACGCGCCGATTCCCGCTTCGGCCGACACGACTGCCAAGGGCAACGGAGGCGCGCGATGAAGCCGTCGCAAAAGCGCCAGGACGTGAAATTCTCGGCGAGCCCGGTGCTCGGCGTGCACCTGCCGATGTGGCGCTCGAAATTCGTCGTGTTCCTGCTGTTCATGGCGTTCGTCGCGCTGGCCGCGCGGGCGTTCTGGATCCAGGGGCCCGGCAACGCGTTCTATCAGAAGCAGGGCGAAAGCCGCTACCAGCGCACGATCGAGCTGCCGGCCACGCGCGGCAAGATCCTCGACCGTAACGGGCTCGTGCTCGCGACGAGCCTGCCCGTGCGCGCGATCTGGGCAATTCCGGACGCCGTGCCGGACGATCTCGGCGCGGACAAGGTCAGCCAGCTCGGCACGCTCCTCGGCATGACGCCGAAGGAATTGCGCGTGAAGCTGTCTGAAGACAAGGGTTTCGTGTACGTGAAGCGCCAGGTGCCGATCGACGTCGCGGACAAGGTCGCCGCGCTCGACATCCCCGGAATCTATCAGCGCAACGAATACAAGCGTTTCTATCCGGAAGGCGAGATCACCGCCCACCTGATCGGCTTCACGAATGTCGAGGACGAAGGGCAAGAGGGCGTCGAGCTCGGCGACCAGAAGATGCTGTCCGGCACGTCCGGCGTGCGCCGCGTGATCAAGGACCGGATGGGGCACATCATCGAGGACGTCGCCGAACAGATTCCGCCGCACAACGGCACGGACGTCGACCTGTCGATCGACAGCAAGATCCAGTACATCGCCTATGCGAACCTGAAGGCCGCCGTCGAGAAGTTCAAGGCGAAGGCCGGCGCGGCGATGGTCGTCGACGTGCGTACCGGCGAGGTGCTCGCGCTGGTCAACTATCCGACCTACAACCCGAACGACCGTACGCGCCTGACCGGCGAGCAACTGCGCAACCGGATCCTGACCGACGTATTCGAGCCGGGCTCGATCATGAAGCCGTTCACGGTGTCGCTCGCGCTCGACCTGCATCGCGTGACGCCGAACACGCTCGTCGAGACGGGCAACGGGCATTTCGTGCTCGACGGCGCGCCGATCACCGACGATGCGGGCTTCGGCACGCTGACGGTCGGCGGCGTGATCCAGAAGTCGAGCAACATCGGCGCGACGAAGATCGCGATGACGATGCGGCCCGAGGAAATGTGGAATATGTATACGAGCATCGGCCTCGGCCAAGCGCCGAAGGTCGGCTTCCCGGGTGCCGCGGCCGGCCGCCTGCGTCCGTGGAAGAGCTGGCGCCGCATCGAGCAGGCGACGATGTCGTACGGCTACGGCCTGTCGGTGTCGCTGTTCCAGCTGGCGCGCGCGTACACCGCGATCGCGCACGACGGCGAGATGATGCCGGTGACCATTTTCAAGACTGACCCCAACCAGCAGATCACGGGCACGCAAGTGTTCAACCCGACCACCGCGCGCGAAGTGCGCACGATGCTCGAGACCGTGGTCGCGCCGGGCGGCACGTCGCCGGATGCCGCCGTGCCCGGCTATCGCGTCGGCGGCAAGAGCGGTACCGCGTACAAGCATGAAGGCCATGGCTATACGCGCAAGTACCGTGCATCGTTCGTCGGCATGGCGCCGATGCCGAATCCGCGCATCGTCGTCGCGGTGTCGGTCGATGAACCGACCGCCGGCAGCCACTTCGGCGGCCAGGTGTCGGGCCCCGTATTCTCGGCGATCGCCGGCGATACGATGCGCGCGCTCAACGTACCGCCGAACATGCCGATCAAGCAGCTCGTCGTGTCCGACGACGCGCCGGGCGCGCCCGCTGCGACGGGCCCGCAAAAGCTGGCCGCGGGCGGCGGCGCGAAGCATATGATCGTATCCAGCACGACGCGTAATTCACCAGGAGTTGTTCGATGAGCGCCGCTCGCAGTTCCCATCCGGCGCATCAGCAGATCGCAGCCGCGCTCGCGTGGCTGCGTCAGCATGTGGCCCCCGCGGCGCAACTGCATGCCGACACGCGCAGCCTGCAGGCTGGCGACGTGTTTCTCGGCTATGCAGTCGACGGGGCCGACAATCGCGCCTTCATTTCCGACGCCGTTGCTCAAGGCGCGGCCGCCGTGCTGTATCAGCCGGACGGCCTCGCAGCCGCACCGTCGGTGCCGGTCGCGCTCGCCGTGCCGGCGCTCGATCAGCTGGCGGGTGACATCGCCAGCGGATGGTACGGCGACCCGAGCGACACCCTGCTTGCGATCGGCGTGACCGGCACGAACGGCAAGACGTCGTGCACGCACTGGATCGCCGCCGCGCTGACGGCGCTGCACCAGCCGTGCGCGCTGATCGGCACGCTCGGCAGCGGCATGCCGGGCCAGCTGGTGCCGACGGGCTTCACGACGCCGGATGCGCCGCAGCTGCAGCGCAGCCTCGCGCAGCTGCGCGACTCGGGCGCGCAGGCCGTCGCGATGGAAGTGTCGTCGCACGCGCTGCATCAGGGTCGCGTGAACGGCACGGCATTCGATATCGCCGTGTTCACGAACCTCACGCAGGATCACCTCGACTATCACGGTACGTTCGACGCATACGAAGCCGCAAAGGTGAAGCTGTTCGCGTGGCGCGGCCTGCGTGCGGCGGTCGTCAACCGCGACGACGCAGCCGGCCGACGCCTGCTCGAGAAGCTGGCCGGCCGCGTGCGCACGATCGCATACGGGATCGGTGACGCGCAGACGCCCGACGCCGATCGCGAGCTGGTCGCGCTCGACGTGCGCGCGACCGCCACCGGCACGGCATTCCGCCTCCGCTCGTCGTGGGGCGATGCGGACGTCGAGGTCGGCACGCTCGGCACGTTCAACGTCAGCAACCTGCTCGCGGTGCTCGGCTCGCTGCTCGCGGCCGACGTGCCGTTCGACGCGGCCGTGGCGGAGATTGCGCGACTCGAGCCCGTCAACGGCCGGATGCAGCGTCTCGGCGGCCGGCTGCAGAACGACGAACCGCTGGTCGTGATCGACTACGCGCACACCCCGGACGCACTCGAGAAGACGCTCGACGCGTTGCGCCCGATCGCGGCGGCGCGCGGCGGCCGGCTCGTCTGCATGTTCGGTTGCGGCGGCGATCGCGACGCGACGAAGCGGCCGCTGATGGGCGCGATCGCCGAGCGGCTTGCCGACGAGGTCGTCGTCACGAGCGACAACCCGCGCAGCGAAAATCCGCAGCACATCATCGACCAGGTCATCGCGGGCATGACCGCGCCCGATCACGCACGCCGCATCGAGGATCGCGCGAGCGCGATCCTGCAGGCCGTGCGCGGCGCCGCCCGCGAGGATGTCGTCGTGCTGGCCGGCAAGGGCCACGAGGCGACGCAGGAAATCATGGGCAAGAAGCGCACGTTCTCCGATCAGGATCACGCGCGGCTCGCGCTCGCGGCACGTGCGACGCACGGCAAGGGAGGCGGCGAATGACGATGCTCGGTCTCGGCGAAGCCGCCCGCCTGATCCCCGGCGCCACCGTCCACGGCGATCCGGACACCACGTTCGAGCGCGTGTCGACGGACAGCCGCACGGTCGGCCCGGGCGACCTGTTCGTCGCGTTGAAGGGCGACCGCTTCGATGCGCATGACTTCCTCGGCGACGTGGCCGCACGCGGCGCAGCCGCGGCGCTCGTCGCGCACGTGCCGGCGGGCCTCGCGATGCCGGTCATCGACGGCGGCGAAACGCGTGCCGCGCTCGGCGCGCTCGCCCACGGCTGGCGCAAGCGCTTCGCGGTACCGCTCGTCGCGGTGACGGGCAGCAACGGCAAGACGACCGTGAAGGAAATGATCGCGTCGATCCTTGCCGCTGCAGTCGGCGCCGACGCACGGCTGGCCACGGCCGGCAACCTGAACAACGACATCGGCGTGCCGCTGACGCTGCTGCGCCTGTCGGGCGCGCATCGCGTCGCGGTGATCGAACTCGGGATGAACCACCCGGGCGAGACCGAAATCCTCGCGCGCATCGCCGCGCCGACCGTCGCGCTCGTGAACAACGCACAACGCGAGCACCAGGAATTCATGGCGACGGTCGAGGCGGTCGCGCTCGAACACGCGGCCGTGATCCACGCGCTGACGCCGGACGGTGTCGCGGTGTTTCCGGCCGACGATGCATACGCCGGCATCTGGCGTGTCGCGGCGACGGGCAACCGGATCCTCGATTTCGCGCTGCATGACGCGGAGCGGCAAGTCGAAGCCCAGGTGACGGGCCGCCTGCACGGTGGCGAACTCGCGATCGATACGCCGGCCGGCGCGGTGACGGTGCGGTTGCGCGCGCTCGGCGAGCACAACGCACGCAACGCGCTGGCGGCAACGGCCGCGGCGCTCGCGGCCGGCATCGATCTGGCCGCGATCAAGCAGGGCCTGGAATCGTTCGAACCGGTCAAGGGTCGGCTGCAGGTCCGGCAGGCGGCCGTCGGCAGCCTCGCAGGCGCGACGGTCGTCGACGACACCTACAACGCGAACCCCGACTCGATGCGTGCCGCGATCGACGTGCTGGCCGCACAACCTGCGCCGCGCGTGCTGGTGATCGGCGACATGGGTGAGGTCGGCGACGAAGGCCCGGCATTCCACCGCGAGATCGGCGCGTATGCGCGCGAGCGCGGAATCGATGCGCTGTTCGCGCTCGGCGATGCGTCGCGCGATGCATGTACGGCGTACGGCGACACGGCCCGCCATTTCGGCGACGTCGGCGCACTGGTCGAGGCGCTGCTCGCGGCGGGCTATGGCGCGCAGGCGACGGTGCTCGTGAAGGGCTCGCGGTACATGAAGATGGAGCGCGTGGTCGACGCGCTGATGAACCAACCCGCGGCGGGCACGGCGCCCGCTGCACACTGAGTAGAAGGAAGGAAGCATGCTGCTGGCGCTGGCGCAATGGCTGCAAGGAGACGCAAGCTTTTTGCGCTTGTTCACGTACCTGACGTTCCGTGCGGTGATGGCCACCATCACCGCGCTCGGTATCGGGCTCGTGTGCGGACCGTGGGTGATCCGCAAGCTGACGCAAATGAAGGTCGGGCAGGCCGTGCGCAAGGACGGCCCGCAGAGTCATCTCGTCAAATCCGGCACGCCGACGATGGGCGGCGTGCTGATCCTGATCGGCATCGCGGTTGCGACGCTGCTGTGGGGCGACCTGACCAACCGTTTCATCTGGATCGTGATGCTCGTCACGTTCGGCTTCGGCGTGATCGGCTGGGTCGACGACTATCGCAAGGTCGTCTACAAGGACCCGCGCGGGATGTCGTCGCGTGAAAAGTACTTCTGGCAGTCGGTGATCGGCTTGTTCGCCGCCGTCTATCTCGCGTTCAGCGTGTCCGAGGCGAACAACGTGCGCGTGTTCGACCTGTTCATGGCGTGGGTGAGGAGCGGCCTGTCGATGGGGCTGCCGGCGCGCGCGGACCTGATGCTGCCGTTCCTGAAGTCGATCAGCTACCCGCTGGGCGTCTGGGGCTTCATCGTGCTGACCTACTTCGTGATCGTCGGCGCGAGCAACGCGGTGAACCTGACCGACGGTCTCGACGGTCTCGTGATCATGCCGGTCGTGCTGGTCGGCGGGTCGCTCGGCGTGTTCGCGTACGTGATGGGCAGTTCGGTCTATTCGAAATACCTGCTGTTCCCGCATATCCCGGGTGCGGGCGAACTGCTGATCTTCTGTTCCGCGATGGGTGGGGCAGGGCTCGCGTTCCTCTGGTACAACACGCACCCCGCGCAGGTGTTCATGGGCGACGTCGGCGCGCTGGCGCTCGGCGGCGCGCTCGGCACGGTCGCGGTGATCGTACGCCAGGAAATCGTGCTGTTCATCATGGGCGGCATCTTCGTCGCGGAAACGCTGTCGGTGATGCTGCAGGTTTCGTGGTTCAAGTACACGAAGAAGCGTTACGGCGAAGGGCGGCGCCTGCTCAAGATGGCGCCGCTGCATCACCATTTCGAATTGTCCGGCTGGAAGGAAACGCAGGTGGTGGTACGTTTCTGGATCATCACGCTGATGCTGTGCCTGTTCGGTCTGTCCACCCTCAAGCTGCGGTAAAGGAAAGGTAACAAGGATGTCTGGCGAGATGTTTGGAGATCGGCAGCGGCCGATGGTGCTCGTACTGGGGCTCGGGGAGTCGGGCCTTGCGATCGCGCGATGGTGCGCGAGGCACGGGTGCCGGCTGCGTATTGCCGATACCCGCGAGGCGCCGCCGAACCTTGCCGCGCTGCAGGCCGAAGGCATCGATGCGGAGTTCGTCGGCGGGCCGTTCACGCCCGCGCTGCTTGACGGCGGTGTCGAGATCGTCGGGCTGAGCCCCGGCCTGTCGCCGCTCGAACCGGCACTCGCGGCGCTGGTCGCGGCCGCACACGAGCGCGGGATCGCGGTGTGGGGCGAACTGGAATTCTTCGCGCAGGCGTTGCGCGCGCTCGGCACGAGCGGCTACCAGCCGAAGGTGCTCGCGATCACCGGCACCAACGGCAAGACCACGACGACGAGCCTCACCGGCCTGCTGTGCCAGCGCGCGGGCAAGAAGGTCGCCGTCGCGGGCAACATCAGCCCGGCGATGCTCGACCGGCTCGCTGGCGCGATCGACGACACCGCGCTGCCCGACGTCTGGGTGCTCGAACTGTCGAGCTTCCAGCTCGAGACCGCGCGCACGTTCGCGCCTGACGCGGCCGCGATTCTCAACATCACGCAGGATCACCTCGACTGGCACGGCAGCTTCGACGCGTATGCGGCGGCAAAGGGCCGGATCTTCGGCGCGACGACGACCCGCGTGCTGAACCGCGACGATGCAGCCGTGATGAAGTTCGCGCCGGCTGCAGGCGCGGCAGATGCCGCGCGCACGGTCACGTTCGGCCTGAACGAACCGGCGCAGGAGGGCGACTACGGCCTGTCGCGCGACAACGGCATCGCGTGGCTGGTCGAAGCGGTCGATCGCGACGCGCCGGACGAAACGATGACGAGCCGCCGGCGCAAGCGCGACGGCGCACATACGCCGGACATCGCGCAAAAGCGGCTGATGCCGGCCGATGCGCTGCGTATCCGCGGGCTGCACAACGCGGCGAACGCACTGGCCGCGTTCGCGCTCGCACGTGCGATCGACCTGCCGGCCGCGCCGCTGTTGCACGCGCTGCGCGAATACCGCGGCGAAGCGCATCGCGTCGAAGTGATCGCGACGATCGACGACGTGGACTACGTCGACGACAGCAAGGGAACGAACGTAGGCGCGACGGTTGCCGCGCTCGATGGGCTCGCACAGAAGATCGTGCTGATCGCGGGCGGCGACGGCAAGGGGCAGGACTTCGCGCCGCTGGTCGCGCCGGTCGCGCGCTGGTGTCGCGCGGTGATGCTGATCGGCCGCGACGCGCCGGCGATTCGCGACACGCTCGCCGAAACCGGCGTGCCGCTCGCCGACCACGCAACGCTCGAAGGCGCGGTGCGTGCGGCGGCCGAGCTCGCTGAACCGGGCGACGCGGTGCTGCTGTCGCCCGCATGCGCGAGCCTCGACATGTTCAGGAACTATGCCCATCGCGCGGACGTATTCCGCGCGGCGGTGGACGAAATCGCCATCGACAAAGGAGCGACGCCATGAGCTGGTCCGATCGCCTCGTCTCCCGTTTCAACGACCGGCGCGACACCGGCGGCAATGCCGCGGGCGGCCGCGTCGCCTCGGCCACGCGCGCTGCGACCGGCGGCCTCGCGAGCGTCGTCAGCGGCGTGCGGCCGAGCCGCTCGCGCATGCTCGACTTCGACTACTCGCTGCTGTGGGTCGCGATCGCGCTGCTCGGGCTCGGCGTCGTGATGGTGTATTCGGCGTCGATCGCGATGCCGGATTCGCCGAAATACGCGTCGTATCACGATTACGCATTCCTGATGCGCCACTGCGTGTCGCTCGTCGTCGCGTTCATCGCGGCGGTGATCGCGTTCCGCGTGCCCGTGTCGACCTGGGACAAATACGCGCCGCATCTCTTCCTGATCGCGCTGGTCGGCCTCGTGATCGTGCTGATCCCGCACGTCGGCAAGGGCGTGAACGGCGCGCGCCGCTGGATTCCGCTCGGCATCACGAACATGCAGCCGTCGGAAATCATGAAGCTCGCGGTGACGATCTACGCGGCGAACTACACGGTGCGCAAGCAGGAGTACATGCAGAGCTTCGCGAAGGGCTTCCTGCCGATGGCGTTCGCGGTCGGCCTCGTCGGCGCGCTGCTGCTGCTCGAACCCGACATGGGCGCGTTCATGGTGGTCGCGGCGATCGCGATGGGCGTGCTGTTTCTCGGTGGCGTGAACGGCAAGTTGTTCGGCGGCCTGGTCGCGACGGCGGTCGGCACGTTCACGATGCTCGTATGGCTGTCGCCGTGGCGTCGCGAACGGATCTTCGCGTATCTCGATCCGTGGGACGAACGCTACGCGCAGGGCAAGGCGTACCAGCTCACGCACTCGCTGATCGCGTTCGGCCGCGGCGAGTGGTTCGGCGTCGGCCTCGGCGGCAGCGTCGAGAAGCTGAACTACCTGCCGGAAGCGCATACCGACTTCATCCTCGCGGTGATCGGCGAGGAGCTCGGTTTCGTCGGCGTGCTGGTCGTGATCCTGCTGTTCTACTGGATCGTGCGCCGCGCGTTCGAGATCGGCCGCCAGGCGCTCGCGCTCGACCGCACGTTCGCGGGCCTGATGGCGAAGGGCATCGGCATCTGGTTCGGCGCGCAGACGTTCATCAACATGGGCGTGAACCTCGGGCTGCTGCCGACCAAGGGCCTGACGCTGCCGCTGGTGAGCTACGGCGGCTCGGGCATCTTGCTGAACTGCGTTTCGCTCGCCGTACTGCTGCGGGTCGACTATGAAAATCGCGTACTGATGCGGGGAGGGAAGGTATGACCGCGTCGCGACGCACGCTGATGGTGATGGCAGGCGGCACCGGGGGCCACGTGTTCCCGGGGCTCGCGGTCGCGCACCGGATGGAAGCGGCGGGCTGGCGCGTCGTATGGCTCGGCAATCCGGCCGGGATGGAAGCGACGCTCGTACCGAAGCACGGCATTCCGATGGAATACGTGCGCTTCGGCGGGCTGCGCGGCAAGGGCCTGAAGACCAAGCTGATGCTGCCGTTCAACCTGCTGCGCGCGTGCTGGCAGAGCCTCGGCGCGCTGCGTCGCGTGCGGCCGGACGTCGTGCTCGGGATGGGCGGCTACATCACGTTCCCGGCGGGCGTGATGACCGCACTGTCGGGCCGTCCGCTCGTGCTGCACGAACAGAATTCGATCGCGGGTCTCACGAACAAGGTGCTCGCGAAATTCGCGAAGCGCGTGCTGGTCGCCTTCCCCGGCGCGCTGCCGCACGCGGAATGGACCGGTAACCCGATTCGCGCGGAACTTGCGCGCACGGAAACGCCCAAAGCACGCTATGCGGCGCGCAGCGGTCCGCTGAACGTGCTGGTCGTCGGCGGCAGTCTCGGCGCTGCCGCGCTGAACGAAGTCGTGCCGCGCGCGCTAGCGCTGCTGGCGCCGGGCGAGCGCCCGCGCATCGTGCACCAGGCCGGCGCGAAGCACATCGACGCGCTGAAGGCGAACTACGAGGCCGCCGGTTTCGCGGGCGGCGACGACGTTCGGCTCGTGCCGTTCATCGACGACATGGCGTGCGCGTACGCGGCGGCGGATCTCGTGATCTGCCGTTCCGGCGCGATGACGGTGTCCGAGATCGCGGCGGTGGGCGTGGCGGCGCTGTTCGTGCCGTTTCCGCACGCGGTCGACGATCACCAGACGACCAATGCCGCGTTCCTCGCCGATGCGGGGGCCGCGGTGCTGGTGCAACAACGCGACCTGTCGGCGGATCTGCTCGCTGACTGGCTGCACGACCAGTCGCGGGCCTCGCTTGCGGACATGGCGGAGCGTTCGCGCTCACTGGCGAAGCCCGAGGCCACCGACGAAGTCGCGCGCATCTGCGCGAAGGTAGCCGGCGCGAACCTGGAAACACTGCAATGAAACACATCGTCAAACATATTCATTTCGTCGGGATTGGCGGCGCGGGCATGAGCGGCATCGCCGAAGTGCTCGTCAACCTCGGCTACGAGGTCAGCGGCTCGGACCTGTCGCGCAACGCGGTGACCGATCGTCTCGCGGCGCTCGGCGCGCGGATCGCGATCGGCCACGACGCAGCGAACATCGAGGGCGCGAACGCGGTCGTTGTGTCGACGGCCGTGCGCTCGGACAACCCGGAAGTGCTGGCCGCGCGTCACCAGCGCGTGCCGATCGTGCAGCGCGCAGTGATGCTCGCCGAATTGATGCGCCTGAAGCAGGGGATCGCGATTGCCGGCACGCACGGCAAGACCACGACGACGAGTCTCGTCGCGAGCGTGCTCGCGGCGGGCGGCCTCGATCCGACCTTCGTGATCGGCGGCCGGCTGATCAGCGCCGGCGCGAACGCGCGGCTCGGCACCGGCGATTTCATCGTCGCCGAGGCCGACGAGTCGGACGCCTCGTTCCTGAACCTGTACCCGGTGATCGAAGTCATCACGAACATCGACGCCGACCACATGGATACCTACGGCCACGATTTCGCGCGGCTCAAGCAGGCGTTCATCGAGTTCACGCAGCGCTTGCCGTTCTACGGCAGCGCGGTCGTGTGCGTCGACGATCCGAACGTGCGGCAGATCATCCCGTTCATCTCGAAGCCGGTGGTGCGCTACGGGCTGTCGCCGGACGCGCAGGTGCGCGCGGAAGACATCGACGCGCGCGACGGCCGGATGCACTTCACGGTGATCCGGGAAGGTCGTGCGCCGCTCGCGGTGGTGCTGAACATGCCGGGCCTGCACAACGTGCAGAACGCACTCGCGGCGATCGCGATCGCCACCGACCTCGGCGTGACGGATGACGCGATCCAGCTGGCGCTGGCGGAATTCAACGGCGTCGGCCGGCGCTTCCAGCGCTACGGCGAGGTGCCGGCCGCGGACGGCGGCCAGTACACGCTGATCGACGACTACGGCCATCACCCGGTCGAGATGGCCGCGACGATCGCGGCCGCGCGCGGCGCGTTCCCCGGCCGCCGCCTCGTGCTGGCGTTCCAGCCGCACCGCTACACGCGCACGCGCGACTGCTTCGACGACTTCGTCAACGTGCTGTCGACGGTCGACGCGCTGGTGCTGACGGAAGTCTACGCCGCCGGCGAAGCGGCGATCGCGACGGCCAACGGCGACGCGCTGTCGCGCGCGCTGCGCGCGGTGGGGAAGGTCGATCCGGTGTTCGTCACGACGGTCGACGACGTGCCGGACGCACTGGCCAAGGTCGCGCAGAACGGCGACGTGGTGATCACGATGGGCGCGGGTTCGATCGGCGGTGTGCCGGCGAAGGTCGTGCAGAACACACAACAGAAGGCATGACATGAGCGGGATCGATCCGAAACGTTTCGGCAAGGTGGCAGTGTTGTTCGGCGGCGAATCCGCCGAGCGCGAGGTGTCGCTCACCTCGGGCCGCCTCGTGCTGCAGGGCCTGCGCGACGCGGGCGTCGACGCGCATCCGTTCGACCCGGCCGAGCGGCCGTTGTCGGCGCTGAAGGACGAAGGCTTCGTGCGCGCGTTCAATGCGCTGCATGGTGGCTACGGCGAGAACGGCCAGATCCAGGGCGCGCTCGATTTCTACGGGATCCGCTATACGGGCAGCGGCGTGCTCGGCTCGGCGCTCGGCCTCGACAAGTTCCGCACGAAGCTCGTGTGGCAACAGACGGGCGTGCCGACGCCGCCGTTCGAGACGGTGATGCGCGGTGACGACTACGCGACGCGCGCGACGGAAATCGTCGCAAAGCTCGGCCTGCCGCTGTTCGTGAAGCCGGCGAGCGAAGGCTCGAGCGTCGCGGTGCTGAAGGTGAAGACGGCCGACGCGTTGCCCGCCGCACTGTCGGAAGCCGCGACGCACGACAAGATCGTGATCGTCGAGAAGAGCATCGAAGGCGGCGGCGAATACACCGCGTGCATCGCCGGCGACCTCGACCTGCCGCTGATCAAGATCGTGCCGGCGGGCGAGTTCTACGACTACCACGCGAAGTACGTCGCCGACGATACCCAGTACCTGATCCCGTGCGGGCTGCCGGCCGAACAGGAAACGGAACTGAAGCGCATTGCGCGCCGCGCGTTCGACGTGCTCGGCTGCACCGACTGGGGCCGGGCCGACTTCATGCTCGACGCCGCCGGCAACGCGTATTTCCTCGAAGTGAACACGGCCCCCGGGATGACCGACCACTCGCTGCCGCCGAAGGCCGCGCGCTCGATCGGCATCAGCTATTCGGAGCTGGTCGTGAAGGTGCTGTCGCTTACGCTCAACGACTGACGCAGGAACGGAACGAAGTATGTGGAACAACGTTCGCCAACTCAACCTTGCCGCCAGCGCGCTGTACGCGCTGCTGCTGCTCGTGTTGGCGGCGGCCGGCTGCTACTGGCTGATCCAGCGTCCGACGTTCGCGCTGCGCGAAATCCGGATCGATGGCGACACCGAGCACATCAACACGCCGACGGTGCGCGCGGGCGTGGTTGGCCGGCTGAAGGGCAATTTCTTCACGGTCGATCTCGACACGGCGCGCGCCTCATTCGAGCAGATGCCGTGGGTGCGCCACGCGAGCGTGCGCCGCGTGTGGCCGAATGCGCTGGCTGTCACGCTCGAGGAGTACAAACCGCTCGGGACCTGGGGCAGCGCGCAGCTCGTGAGCGTCGACGGCGAGCTGTTCACCGCGAACCAGGGCGAGCTGGATCAGGAGCTGCCGGCGTTCGACGGCCCGGAGGGCAGTGCGAAGGAAGTCGTCACGCGGTATCGCGACTTCGCGAACTGGTTTGCGCCGCTGAAGGCGGCGCCGGAAGAAGTGACGCTGTCGGCGCGCTATGCGTGGACGGTGAAGCTGTCGAACGGCATGCAGGTCGAACTGGGCAAGGAGCGTACCGGCGAAACCCTGCATGACCGGAGCCAGCGCCTCGTCGCCGCGTGGCCGGCCGTCACGGAGCGCTGGGGCAACGACATCGAGTACGCGGACCTGCGTTATCCGAACGGATTCGCGATTCGTGCGGCAGGCATGCGGTTCCTGACCGATACCGACAAGCGCAAGAAGTAACGATAGATCACACGCAAGAGCACTTTATGAGCAAAGACTACAAGGATCTGCTGGTTTCCCTCGACATCGGCACGTCGAAGGTGGTGGCCATCGTCGCCGAGCTGAAGGGCGAGGGCCATTACGAGGTGATCGGCCTCGGCCAGAGCGAATCGAAAGGTCTGAAGAAGGGCGTGGTGGTCAACATCGAGGCCACCGTGCAGTCGATCCAGCGCGCGCTCGAGGAAGCCGAGCTGATGGCCGATTGCAAGATCACCAACGTGTTCACGGGGATCGCGGGCAGCCACATCCGCAGCTTCAATTCGAGCGGGATGGTTGCGATCAAGGACAAGGAAGTCACGCAGACCGACGTCGCGCGCGTGATCGAGACCGCGAAGGCGATCAACATCCCGACCGACCAGCAGGTGCTGCACATCCTCACGCAGGAATTCATCATCGACGGCCAGGAAGACGTGCGCGAGCCGATCGGGATGAGCGGCATCCGCCTCGAGGTGAAGGTGCACATCGTGACGGGCGCGGTCAGCGCCGCGCAGAACATCGTCAAGTGCGTGCGCCGCTGCGGGCTGGAAGTGAACGACCTGATCCTGCAGCCGCTCGCGTCGTCGCTGGCCGTGCTGACGGAAGACGAGAAGGATCTCGGCGTGGTGCTGGTCGACGTCGGCGGCGGCACGACCGACATCGCGATCTTCGCCGAAGGTGCGATCCGCCACACCGCGGTGATTCCGATCGCCGGCGACCAGATCACGAGCGACATCGCGATGGCGCTGCGCACGCCGACGCCGGACGCGGAAGACATCAAGGTCGGCTACGGGATCGCGAAGCAGGCGCTCGCCGATCCGGACGAGATGGTCGAAGTGCCGGGCCTCGGCGAACGCGGCCCGCGCACGCTGTCGCGGCAGGCGCTCGCGGCCGTGATCGAGCCGCGCGTCGAGGAACTGTTCTCGCTCGTGCAGCAGGTCGTGCGCGAGTCGGGTTACGAAGAACTGCTGAGCTCCGGCGTGGTCATTACCGGCGGGGCTTCGATGATGCCGGGCATGGTCGAGCTCGGCGAAGACATTTTCCTGAAACCGGTGCGCATCGGCGCGCCGGAATATGCAGGCGGCCTCGCCGACGTCGTGCGCAATCCGCGCTACTCGACGGCGATGGGCCTGCTCGTCGAAGGGAGTGCGCAGCGCATGCGCGGCCGCAAGGTCGCCGTGCAGTCCGGCAACGCGGGGCAGGTCTTCTCGCGGATGAAGGAATGGTTTCTGAGCAACTTCTGACCGACCGAATCGAAATTCGCGCTGGTGCCGGCGGCTGGCGCGCGACAGGGGGTTGCCCGATCTCCTGCCGAATAACGGCCGAGTAGGTTTATTTTCTTGACGGAGGCAACAATGGAATTCGAAATGCTGGAAACCGAAACCAACGGCACCATCATCAAGGTGGTCGGCGTTGGCGGCGCTGGCGGCAATGCCGTTCAGCACATGATCAACCGCGGCGTGCAAGGCGTCGACTTCATCGTGATGAACACGGATGCCCAGGCGCTGTCGCGTTCGCGCGCATCGTCGGTGATTCAGCTGGGCAACACGGGCCTCGGCGCCGGTGCGAAGCCGGAAATGGGCCGTGCCGCGGCGGAAGAAGCGCGCGAGCGCATCGCCGATGCACTGCGCGGCGCGCACATGGTGTTCATCACGGCCGGCATGGGCGGCGGCACGGGCACGGGCGCAGCGCCGGTGGTCGCGCAGATCGCGAAGGAGATGGGCATCCTGACGGTGGGTGTCGTCAGCAAGCCGTTCGAGTTCGAAGGCGGCAAGCGGATGCGCGTCGCGGAAGCAGGTTCGCAGCAACTGGAGGATCACGTCGACTCGCTGATCGTCGTTCTGAACGACAAGCTGTTCGACGTGATGGGCGACGACGCCGAGATGGACAAGTGCTTCCAGTGCGCGGACGACGTGTTGAACAACGCGGTTGCAGGCATTGCTGAAATCATCAATGTCGATGGCCTCGTGAACGTCGACTTCGAAGACGTGAAGACGGTGATGGGCGAACAGGGCAAGGCGATGATGGGCACGGCGACGGTCGCCGGCGTCGATCGCGCACGCCTCGCGGCGGAACAGGCCGTGGCGAGCCCGCTGCTCGAAGGCGTCGATCTGTCGGGCGCGCGCGGCGTGCTGGTCAATATCACGTCGAGCCGTTCGCTGCGCCTGTCGGAAACGCGCGAAGTGATGAACACGATCAAGAGCTACGCGGCGGAAGATGCGACGGTGATCTTCGGTGCGGTGTACGACGACGCGATGGGCGATGCACTGCGCGTGACGGTCGTGGCGACGGGTCTGGGCCGTGCGGCGAAGAAGCAGCAATCGGCTCCGATGACGCTGCTGCGTACCGGTACCGACAACCAGCCGGTCAGCGCGGTGTCGCACGGCTATGCACAGCAGCATCACGTCAGCACGGCCGACTACGGCGCGCTCGATACGCCGGCGGTGTGGCGCAATTCGCGCGAAACCGCGGCATCGCACGTGCAGGCGCTGCAGGAGAAGGGTGTCGACACGTACGACATCCCGGCTTTCCTGCGCAAGCAGGCTGACTGACGACGCACACACAGGCGAAGCCGCGGCGGGGTCGCCGCGGTAACGCCGGCGTGACGGATGCTACGGACCACGACAGGCCGCGTCGGATGCGACGCCGGGCCGGGAAACGTGCCCTCTTCGCATGAGCGGAGCGGGATGGGACGTGCTGTCCGCAATACGCCGAAAAACCGAATCGCTATGAGGGACCAGCCATGATTCAAGTGGGCGACGCGCTGCCCGACGCGCAACTGTTCGAGTTCATCGACGACGCGCGCGAAGGCTGCACGCTGGGGCCAAATGCCTACAGCGTGCGCGACCAGGTTGCGGGAAAGCGGGTGGTGATCTTCGGATTGCCGGGCGCTTTCACGCCGACCTGCTCGGCGCAGCATGTGCCGGGCTATGTCGAGTACGCCGAGCAACTGCGCTCGGCGGGCATCGACGAGCTCTGGTGCGTGTCCGTCAACGACGCATTCGTGATGGGCGCATGGGGACGTGATCTGCACACCGCGGGCAAGGTGCGCATGATGGCGGACGGCAGCGCTGCTTTCACTCATGCGCTGGGGCTGACGCAGGATTTGTCCGCGCGTGGCATGGGAATCCGTTCCCTGCGCTACGCGATGGTGGTCGACGACGGTGTGGTCAAGACGCTGGCCGTCGAAGCGCCGGGCAAGTTCGAAGTGAGCGATGCGGCGAGTGTGCTTGCGACGTTGAAGTCCTGATCGTGCGGTGCGCCGTTGCCTGCCGGCAACGCTGCTCACCCGCCTCGGGACAGTTGTAACACGGGCCGATGACCGGAAACGCCTCCGTTCCGGGCATCGGCCCGTCCCGTATCGGCGCGGGTAAACAGTCGAAACAGATTGATACGCAGTTTCAAACAGCGTCGAATAGGGAATTACGCTATAATCCCACCTATTGAATATAACTCCTGATTGATATTCTCAATCAAGATGAAGAACACCATGCTGAAGCAGCGCACCATCAAATCGATCGTGAAGACCGTGGGCATCGGTCTCCACTCGGGCCGCAAGGTTGAACTGACGCTCCGTCCGGCCGCGCCGGGCACGGGTATCGTTTTCTCGCGCGTCGACCTGCCCACGCCCGTCGACATTCCGGCATCCGCGATGTCGATCGGCGACACGCGGCTCGCGTCGGTGCTGCAGAAGGATGGTGCGCGCGTGTCGACCGTCGAGCACCTGATGTCGGCGTGCGCCGGCCTCGGGATCGACAACCTCTATGTCGACGTGACGGCCGAGGAAATCCCGATCATGGACGGCAGCGCCGCGTCCTTCGTGTTCCTGATCCAGTCGGCAGGCATCGAGGAGCAGAACGCGCCGAAGCGCTTCATCAAGGTGAAGAAGCCGGTCGAGATCCGCGACGGCGACAAGTTCGCACGCCTCGATCCGTATTTCGGTTTCAAGCTGAAGTTCACGATCGACTTCCGTCATCCGGCCGTCGACAAGACCGGCCAGGAACTCGAGGTCGACTTCGCGAACACGTCGTACGTGCGCGAGATCGCGCGCGCGCGCACGTTCGGTTTCGCCCATGAAGTCGAGATGATGCGCGAGCTGGGCCTCGCACGCGGCGGCAGCATGGACAACGCGATCGTGCTCGACGAATACCGGATCCTGAACAACGACGGGCTGCGCTACGACGACGAGTTCGTGAAGCACAAGATGCTCGACGCGATCGGCGACCTGTACGTGGTCGGTCATCCGCTGCTGGCGTCGTACACGGCGTACAAGTCGGGGCACGGGCTGAACAACGCGCTGCTGCGCGAACTGCTCGCGAACGAAGACGCGTACGAGATCGTCACGTTCGAGGATCCGCAGTCCGCACCGAGCGGCTTCGCGTTCGACACGCAGACGGCCTTCGCGTAACCGGCGTCCGGCGCAAGCGATAAAAAAAGCGACCTTCGGGTCGCTTTTTTTGTTGGTCGGCCGTTGTTTGCGCTGTGCTCAGCGTGGCGATTTCGCGCCGTGCCGCGCGGCCATCCGCGCCAGCGCGGCCTGCAGTGGCGACGGCTCGAGGTGGTCGGCGAGGTCGCGCAACGCGGCGGCGCCGACGGACGTCATCCGCGCCTGCTTTACATGTGGCGGCGGCGGCGCGTCCTTCGGACGGACGCGCACGCGCAGCGCGGCGACCGGCCAGCCGCGCTTCTGGAGATCGGCGAGCAGCCGCGGCTCGACCTGCCGCAGTCGGGCTGCGAGCGCGTTGTGCGCGGCAAAGAGGGTCAGGGTGCCATCCTTGATTGAGCCCGGTTCGACATGATTCGCCAGGTAGTCGGGCAGGAGCGCGGAGAGGTCGCGTTGCAGCGACGCGACCTGTTCGACGCCGGCGCGCAGCGCCGCGAACGCGTCGGTGCGGTTGAGCACTTCGGACACGGGTTGCGGGCGATACGCGGCGACTGGGCCGAAACGCTTGGAAAATCGATTCATCGAGGCATTCTTCGGGCGCGCGAGCGCGCGGACGTTGACGCCGATTGTACCCCGCGCCGGCCCGCGCACGCGCGGCTTTCGGGCCGTCCGCGCGGTTGTCGGCGCCCTTTCCCCGCATGGTGCGGGTCCGGCCGGGACACGGGCGCAGGCGTCCCCGCGTGCTAAAATTCCTCGTTTGATTCCACTAATTCGCTAAGCCGCCGAGGCTCGGGCGTCGGGGCGCGCACTACGCGCCGGGCGCCGGTGCTGCGACGCAGGATCCGATCCGATGACAACCGGTTTTCTCCAGAAAATTTTTGGCAGCCGCAACCAGCGGCTCGTCAAGCAATACCAAAAGACCGTCGCGACGATCAATGCGCTCGAAACGCAGATCGAGAAGCTGACGGACGACCAGTTGCGCGGCAAGACGGATGAATTCCGCCAGCGGATCGCGGGCGGCGAGTCGCTCGACAAGCTGTTGCCCGAGGCGTTCGCGGTCTGCCGGGAGGCGAGCCGCCGGGTGCTGAAGATGCGCCACTTCGACGTGCAGATGATCGGCGGCATGGTGCTCCACTACGGCAAGATTGCGGAAATGCGCACCGGCGAGGGCAAGACGCTCGTCGCGACGCTGCCGGTGTACCTGAATGCGCTGGCAGGCCGCGGCGTGCACGTCGTGACGGTCAACGACTACCTCGCGCAGCGCGACGCCGAATGGATGGCGCGCCTCTACAACTTCCTCGGTCTGTCGGTCGGCATCAACCTGTCCGGCATGGAGCACGACCAGAAGCAGCAGGCCTACGCGTCGGACATCACGTACGGCACGAACAACGAGTTCGGCTTCGACTACCTGCGCGACAACATGGTCTACGAGACCGACGCTCGCGTGCAGCGGGCACTGAACTTTGCAGTCGTCGACGAAGTGGACTCGATCCTGATCGACGAGGCGCGTACGCCGCTGATCATTTCGGGTCAGGCGGAAGATCACACCGAGCTGTACGTGCGGATGAACGCACTGCCGCCGCTGCTCGAGCGCCAGATCGGCGAGGAGAAGGCCGACGGCACGGGCGTCGAGAAGCCGGGCGACTACACGCTCGACGAGAAGGCGCGCCAGGTGTTCCTGACGGAATCGGGTCACGAGAAGGCCGAGCGGCTGCTCGGCGAGTGGGGCCTGATCGGCGAGGGCGAAAGCCTGTACGCGCCGCAGAACATCACGCTGATGCACCACGTGTACGCCGCGCTGCGCGCACACACGCTGTTCCACAAGGATCAGCACTACGTCGTGCAGAACGGCGAAGTGGTCATCGTCGACGAATTCACGGGCCGCCTGATGGCGGGCCGCCGCTGGTCCGACGGCCTGCACCAGGCGGTCGAGGCCAAGGAGCACGTGAAGATCCAGAGCGAGAACCAGACGCTCGCGTCGATCACGTTCCAGAACTACTTCCGGATGTACGCGAAGCTGGCGGGCATGACGGGTACCGCGGACACCGAAGCGTACGAATTCAACGAGATCTACGGCCTCGAGACGGTCGTGATCCCGACCAACCGTCCGCCGAAGCGGCTCGACAAGCAGGACCAGATCTACAAGACGGCCAAGGAGCGCTACGACGCGGTGATCCGCGACATTCGCGAGTGCTACGAGCGCGGCCAGCCGGTGCTGGTCGGCACGACGTCGATCGAGAACTCGGAACTGCTGTCGCATCTGCTGAAGCAGGCCGGGCTGCCGCACGAAGTGCTGAACGCGAAGCAGCACGAGCGTGAAGCCGCGATCGTCGCGGAAGCCGGCCGTCCGAACCGCATCACGATCGCGACCAACATGGCCGGTCGCGGTACCGACATCGTGCTCGGCGGCAACGCCGAGAAGCAGGCTGCGTTCATCGATGCCGACGACGCGATTCCGGCCGACGAAAAGGCACGCCGCATCAAGCAGTTGCACGACGAGTGGGAAACGCTGCACGAACAGGTGAAGGCCGCGGGCGGCCTGCACATCATCGGCACCGAGCGTCACGAATCGCGCCGGATCGACAACCAGCTGCGCGGCCGTGCGGGCCGCCAGGGCGATCCGGGCTCGTCGCGCTTCTACCTGTCGCTCGACGATCCGCTCCTGCGCATCTTCGCGGGCGACCGCGTGCGCTCGATCATGGATCGCCTGAAGATGCCGGAAGGCGAGGCGATCGAGGCCGGCATCGTCACGCGCTCGATCGAATCCGCGCAGCGCAAGGTCGAAGCGCGCAACTTCGACATCCGCAAGCAGCTGCTCGAATACGACGACGTGTCGAACGACCAGCGCAAGGTGATCTACCAGCAGCGCAACGAACTGCTCGAAGCCCACGACATCACCGAGACGATCTCCGCGATGCGTCACGGCGTGATTGCCGAAGTCGTCCACCAGTTCGTGCCGGAAGGCAGCATCGAGGAACAGTGGGACGTGCCCGAGCTCGAGGAAGCGCTGCGCAACGACTGGCAGCTCGACCTCGCGATCCAGGAAATGGTGAACGAGTCGTCGTCGATCACGGCCGAGGAGATTCTCGACGCCGTGACGACCTCCGCCGACGAGCAGTACGAGGCCAAGGTCGCGCTGGTCGGCCGCGAATCGTTCAGCGCGTTCGAGCGTTCGGTGATGCTGCAGACGGTCGACCGCCTGTGGCGCGAACACCTCGCGGCGCTCGACCACCTGCGCCAGGGCATCCACCTGCGCGGTTATGCGCAGAAGAACCCGAAGCAGGAATACAAGCGCGAAGCGTTCGAGCTGTTCGCCGCGATGCTCGAGGCGATCAAGCAGGAAGTCACGCGCATCGTGATGAACGTGCAGATCCAGTCGCCGGAGCAACTCGAGGAGGCCGCCGAGCAGATCGAGGAGCGCGGCGGTCATCTCGAGAACGTCGAATACCAGCACGCCGACTATGCGGAATCCGGCGCGCCGGTCGCGAACGTCGCGGCCGCCACCGCGGCCACGGCGACGGCCGACATGGTCGGCAGCGCGATGACCCACAGCGGCCCCGGCGGCGAGATGCCGAAGGTCGGCCGCAACGACCCGTGCCCGTGCGGCAGCGGCAAGAAGTACAAGCAATGTCACGGGAAGCTGTCATGATCGGCGGCGGCGCGCATCGCGCGTGCCGCTTCGTTCGCAGCTTCGAGTCAGTGATGTGAGTTGCGGCGGCCCGCTCGTGCGGCCGCCGGTTCTTCCAATCGATGCCGGCGCGTGCCGGCATTTTCCATCCGGCAGGTGTGCCCCATGGCTGTCAATTTTCCGTCGATCGATCCCGCCCAACTGCATCCCGTCGCCGGCGTCACGCTCGGCTGGGCGGAAGCGAACATCCGCAAGCCGAATCGCAAGGACGTGCTGGTCATTTCCGTCGAAGAAGGGGCGACGGTCGCCGGCGTATTCACCGAAAACCGCTTCTGCGCCGCGCCCGTGACGGTGTGCCGCGAACACCTGGCAAAGGTGCGCGCGGGCAGCGCAGGCATCCGCGCGCTCGTCGTGAATACGGGCAATGCGAATGCGGGCACCGGCGAGCCGGGCCTCGTGAACGCGCGCGAAACCTGCTCGGAACTCGCACGCCTCGCGGGCATCGACGCCGCGCAGGTGCTGCCGTTCTCGACCGGCGTGATTCTCGAACCGCTGCCGATCGACCGCCTGAAGGCCGGGCTGCCGGCTGCGCTCGCGAACCGCAAGGCCGCGCACTGGTTCGACGCCGCGCAGGCGATCATGACGACCGACACGCTGCCGAAGGCCACGTCGCGCCAGGTGACGATCGACGGCCACACGGTCACGCTGACGGGCATCAGCAAGGGTGCGGGCATGATCAAGCCGAACATGGCGACGATGCTTGGCTTCCTCGCATTCGACGCCAATGTCGCGCAGCCGGTGCTCGATACGCTCGTGAAGGAAGTGGCCGACCGCTCGTTCAACTGCATCACGATCGACGGCGACACGTCGACGAACGACTCGTTCATCCTGATCGCGTCGGGCAAGAGCACGCTGCCCGCGATCACGTCGACCGATTCGCCGGCCTATGCGGCGCTGCGCGACGCGGTCACGCAGGTCGCCCAGGTGCTGTCGCAGCTGATCGTGCGCGACGGCGAAGGCGCGACGAAATTCATGACGGTGCAGGTCGAAGGCGGCAAGAACGTCGCCGAGTGCCGCCAGATCGCGTACGCGATCGGCCATTCGCCGCTCGTGAAGACGGCCTTCTATGCATCCGACCCCAACCTCGGCCGAATTCTCGCGGCGATCGGCTATGCGGGCGTCACGGATCTCGATGTGGGCAAGATCGATCTTTATCTCGACGACGTGCTCGTCGCGAAGGCCGGGGGCCGCAACCCGGCGTACCAGGAAGAAGATGGCCAGCGCGTGATGAAGCAGAGCGAAATCACGATTCGCGTGCTGCTCGGCCGTGGCGACGCGCACGCAACCGTCTGGACGTGTGACCTGTCGCACGATTACGTGAGCATCAACGCGGATTACCGCTCCTGATCGGAGCGCTTGAAGAACATGGACAAGCTCGAACAGTTTCTGACGCGCGCGGAAGCGTTGCTCGGCCGCCTCGAGGGGATACTGCCGCCCGCGCCGACGGCCGTCGACTGGAATGCCGCTACCGCGTTCCGCTGGCGCAAGCGCCAGGGGCGTGGCTATCTGCAGCCGGTGCCGGCTGCGTCGTCGATCACGCTCGACGACCTGCACAACATCGATCGGCAGAAAGGGTTGATCGAACAAAATACGCGACAGTTCGTGCAGCGCAAGCCGGCGAACAACGTGCTGTTGACCGGTGCCCGCGGCACCGGCAAGTCGTCGCTGATCAAGGCGTGCCTGAACGCGTATGCGAAGGACGGGCTGCGCCTGATCGAGGTCGACAAGGACGACCTGCATGACCTCGGCGACATCGTCGAGCTGATCTCGCAGCGTCCGGAGCGGTTCATCGTGTTTTGCGACGACCTGTCGTTCGAGGAGGGCGAATCGGGCTACAAGGCGCTGAAGGTCGCGCTCGACGGCTCGATTGCCGCACAGTCCGACAACGTGCTGATCTACGCGACGTCGAACCGCCGTCATCTGTTGCCCGAATACATGAGCGACAACGAGTCGTACAAGCATCTGCCGGACGGCGAGATCCATCCCGGCGAAGTCGTCGAGGAGAAGATCTCGCTGTCGGAGCGCTTCGGCCTGTGGGTCAGTTTCTACCCGTTCAAGCAGGACGACTACCTCGACATCGTCGCACACTGGCTGCGTCATTTCGGCTGCGCGGACGCCGAGATCGAGACCGCGCGCGGCGACGCGCTCGTCTGGGCGCTCGAGCGCGGTTCGCGCTCGGGGCGCGTCGCGTGGCAGTTCGCGCGCGACTGGTCGGGCCGCAAGGAGCAGGCATGAGTGTGGATTCCGCAGCGGGCGCGGTGCGCGCGCCCGACGGCCGCAAGGTGACGGAAGTCGCGGTCGGCGTGATGGTGCAGCCGGACGGGCCGGTCGGCCGCAGCCGTTACCTGCTCGCGCAACGGCTGCAGGGCAAGCCGTACGAAGGCTACTGGGAGTTTCCGGGCGGCAAGCTGGAGGTCGGGGAGAGCGTCGAAGACGCGCTGGCGCGCGAGTTGCACGAGGAACTCGGCATCGTCGTCACCGCCAGCCACCGCTGGCATACGCTCGAGCACGATTATCCGCACGCGTACGTGCGGCTCTATTTCTGCAAGGTGACGGGCTGGACGGGCGAGCCGCACAGCAAGGAAGGGCAGGCGTTCGTGTGGCAGCAACTGCCGGTCGACGTCGCGCCGCTGTTGCCGGCTGCGCTGCCGGTGCTGGAACTGCTCGAGAAGGAAGCGGCGTCGCAATGACGCCGTGGCGGCCCGCCTGAAAGGCGGGCCAGATCCGCCGACGGGCGGTGCCGTGCGCCGTTCAGCTGTCGCGGCGGCCGTCGGTGCCGTCCTCCTCCGACGACGGACCTTCGTCGGAGGATCCTCCGATCCGGTACTTTTCCGCGGCCCATGCGCCGAGGTCGAGCTGCTTGCAGCGGGCCGAACAGAACGGACGGAACTTGTTTTCAGGCGTCCAGCGCACTTCTGCGCCGCACGAAGGACATTTCACAACAGTAGTCATACGAAAGCGTCGGACCGGCACGCGGCCGTTACAGATTGCACAGGGTCAGATGGAACGGCACGTCGATGTCCACCGCGCGCGGCCGCACGTCGCCGTCCTGCATGGTGAACCGTACCCACAGCATGTATTTGTTGGCGCTCGCTTCGGGAATCACGCGCAGTTCCGGCGGCACGCGTACCTGCATCAGCTGGTAGGTGCGCCCCGACAGCATCTGCTGGTAGCTGCCCTGCATCGCCATCACCTTCGACGCCTGGCCTGATTCGCGCGCAAGCCGCAGCACGATCGCCGCGGCGTCGCGCAGCGGCAGCAGCGGCAGGATCCATTTCGCGATGTCCTGGCGCCGCTGTTCGGCGGGCCATTGCTGCCAAGCATAGTAGGACGGCAGGTCGAACTTGCACGTGCCGCCGGGAATCACTGCGCGGCTGCGGATGCTGGCGAGCCACTCGTTGTCGACCAGATGCTGCCCGGTCTTGCCCTGCATCTGCGCAAGATTGGCGAGCGTCTGCTCGATTTCGCCGAGCACGGCTTCGAGCGCGTTCTGCTCGATGCCCGGATTGCCGCGAAAGGGGGCGAGCGTCTGGCGCTGACGTTCGAGCTCCTTCATCAGATCCGATTTCAGATCCGCGCGGCCTGTCACCTCGGCGATTTCGAACAACGTCGTCAGCGCGACGTGGTGTTCACGCGGGTCTTCCTGAGCCAAAAAGAACGCGAAGCGCTCGAACAGGTCTTCGAGGCGCAACAGCGTGCGAATTCGCTCGTTGAACGGATACTCGTAAAGAATCAAGCGCGCTCGCCTCTCGGGTAAGGATTGAAACAATGCAGGACATTCTAATGCTCACTCTCTACCCTAGCAACGCGCCAATTTCGTACGCCATCACGATTGCGCGCGCCGATCAGCGTGTAGCGCCCGCGAATCCGAGATAGCGTTGATGCAGTGCATCGACCTGTGCGGCGAGCGCATCGGGCGTCGTTGCATCGTTGACGATCACGTCGTCGGCCGCCGCGAGACGCGCTTCGCGCGTCGCCTGTCTCGCGATGATCGCTTCGACCTGTTCGCGCGTGAAACCATTGCGCCGCATAACACGTGCGATCTGCGTTTCGACCGGACAGTCGACGACGAGCACCCGATTGCTGCGCGCCTTCCAATTGCCTGACTCCACGAGCAGCGGCACGACGAACATCACGTAAGAGCCCTGCGCTTCGCGGGCTTCGCGATCGGTCTCCGCACGGATCAGCGGATGCGTGATCGCTTCGAGGCGCCGGCGTGCGTCGTCGTCGCTGAAAATCAGTGCACGCATCCTGGCGCGATCCATCGAGCCGTCCGCCGCGATGAAATCCGGCCCGAATGCCTGTTCGATCGCCGGCATCGCGAGACCAGCCGGTGCGGTGATGCGGTGCGCGATCAGATCGGTATCGACGAGCGATGCACCGCGTACGGCGAACAGGTCGGCGACGGTCGTCTTGCCGCTGCCGATGCCGCCGGTGAGTCCTATTGCAAACATGTCAGCCTCCGCCGGGCCGCCACAAGGAAGCGCATCGCCTCCCCGCGGCGCAGCGAACAAAGCGGACGCGGGCGGTGCATCATGTCAGCCGCCGAGCGTCAGATAAAAAGGGGTGCCGAAAAACAGCGTCGCGACGCCGCCCGCAGCGAGGAATGGACCGAACGGAATCGGCTCCTCGAAGCGCATGCGGCCGCGCCAGGTCGCGATGAGTCCGACGATCGCGCCCGTCACCGCGGCGAACAGCACGACCTGCGGCAGCGCGGTCCAGCCCATCCATGCGCCGAGCGCGGCAAGCAGCTTCAGGTCGCCGAAGCCGATGCCCTCGATGCCGCGCAGCCATTTGAACAGCCAGTAGATCGACCACAGGAACAGGTAGCCGGCCATCGCGCCGATCACGGCCGAGCGCAGCGACGTAAACGTGCCGGCGAGGTTCAGTGCGAGCCCGGCCCACAGCAGCGGCAGCGTCATCGAATCGGGCAGGTAGCCGGTCCGGATATCGATTGCGCTCATCGCCAGCAGCGCGGCGCACAGCCCGAACGCGGCGAGTGCGGCGACGGTGGGGCCGAACGCGGCGAGCGAACCGGCCGCCAGCAGCGCACCCGCGAGCTCGACCAGCGGATAGCGCACGCCGATCGCGTGGCCGCACTGACGGCAGCGCCCGCGCAACATCAGGTAGCTGAAGAGCGGGATGTTTTCCCATGCGCGCAGCACGTGGCCGCAGTGCGGGCATGCGCTGCGCGGGCGCCACAGATCGTAGTGCGCCGGATAGCCGTCGTCCGGCGCCGCGCTCGCGTTGCCGGTCGCTTCGGCGATTTCGGCCTGCCACGCGCGCTGCATCATCACCGGGATCCGGTGCACGACGACGTTCACGAAGCTGCCGACGCACAGACCGAGCACGATGGCGAACGCATACTGCACCGCGGGTGGCAGCATCGCCAGCGCGAGCAACGTGCTGTCGGGCGAATCGAAAACGGTGTTCAGGGGCGCGGGCGTCATGGGGCTCGGGTTCGGGCTCGAAAGGCGACAGAATCGGTTGCGATGCTACACCACGTTGCCCAGCTGAAGGATGGGCAGATACATCGCGATCACGAGGCCGCCGACGAGTGCGCCCAGCACGATCACGATCAGCGGCTCGCCGAGCGCGGCGAGCGCATCGAGACGCGCGTCGAGCTGACGCTCGCATAGCGCGGCGATGTCGGCGAGCATCGTGTCGAGCGCGCCGGTTTCCTCGGCGACGGCGATCGGCTGCACGACGTCGTCCGGGAAGCAGCCGGCCGCATGCATCGCATCGGCAAGCCGCGCGCCGCGCAGCACGCGTGTGGCGATCTGTGCGGTGGCCTGCTCGAACACCGGATGGCCGGCCGTGCGTTCGAGCGTCGCGAATGCATCGGCGAGCGGTACGCCGGCGCCGAGCAACGTTGCTAGCGAGCGGCACCAGCGCGCGGTGGCGAATCGCCTGAGCGCGTTGCCGACCAACGGCGCGTCCAGCAAGTGCCGCGCGGCCGCATGGCGCAGCGGTGGCGAGCGCCGCAGCACGTGGCGCGCGGCGAACCCCGCCGCTGCGGCGCCGGCCACGAGCGTGCCGCCCCAGGCCGAGGTGGCGGAAGACAGCGCGAGCAGCACGCGGGTCGGCGCCGGCAGCGCTGCGCCGAAGCCGTCGAAGATCTGCCGGAACGCCGGCACGACCCACACCATCAGCGCGGCCGAGATCGCGAGCGCGAACACGATGACGGCAGCCGGATAGGCGAGCGCGGCGCGCAGCTTGCGCCACTGCGCATCCGCGCGCTCGCGGTGCTCCGCGACGCGGGTCAGGACGGTGCCGAGCGCACCCGATGCTTCGCCGACCTCGATCAACTGGCGATACAGCGTGCCGAACTGGGACGGATAGCGTGCAAGCGCGGCGGCGAAGCGCTCGCCACCGACGATCTCGCGCGCGAGGCCAGCGGCGATGCGCGGCAACCCGTCACGCGTACGGGTGCGGGCGAGCATCTCGAGCGACGGGGCGAGCGGTAGCCCGGCCTGCAGCAGGCTCGCGAGTTGACGCGTGAAGCGCGTGACATCCTGTGCATCGGCAGCGGGCGGCCGGGCCGTGCCGCGGGCGTCGAGCGACAGCACCGCGATGCCGTCGCGCGCAAGCGCCGCGCGTGCCGCGGCTGCATCGAATGCGATGACGATCCCGCGACATGGCGTGCCGTCGCGACGACGGCCGCGCCATGCGAAGCGGGTTTCGTGCGGTGGCATGCGCATCGCGATCACGCGTCCGGCGTCGCGGCCAGCGCTTCCGCCACGCTCGTCGTGCCGTCGCGAACATGCGCGAGTGCCGCGGCGCGCAGATTGCGCACGCCCTCGGCCGCCGCGCATTGCGCGAGTGCACCAACGCTTGCGCGCGCGACGATGCGCTCCGCCATCTCCGATGAAACCGGCATCGTCTGATGCAGGCCGATCCGGCCTCGATAACCGATGCCGTGACAGGCAGCACAGCCGCGTGCGACGAACGGGCGCCATCCGGCCTCCAGGGCTGCCGTATCGCAGCCGGATTCGCGCAGCACGCGCAGCGGCGCGTCCGAATGCGCGCGACATGCGGTGCACAGGCGTCGAACGAGGCGTTGTGCGGTGACGAGGCGCAACGCGGCCGCGAGGTTGTACGGTGCGACGCCGATGTCGAGCAGTCGCGCGACGGCGGCCGGCGCGTCGTTCGTGTGCAGCGTCGACAGCACGAGGTGGCCCGTCTGCGCGGCCTTGATCGCGACGTCGGCCGTCTCCGCATCACGAATCTCGCCGACCATGATGACGTCCGGATCCTGCCGCAGCAGCGCGCGTAGCGCGGTGGCGAAGGTGAGCCCGGCCTTTTCGGCGACGCCGACCTGGTTGATTCCGTCGAGCTGAATCTCGGCCGGATCCTCGACCGTGCATACGTTATGCGCGTCGCGGTCGAGCATCTGCAGCGCGCAGTAGAGCGACAGCGTCTTGCCGCTGCCGGTCGGGCCGGTGACGAGCACGAGACCGTGCGGTGCGCGTATCGCGGCCTCCATCGCGGCGGCTTGCCGCGCGTCGAAGCCGAGGCGCGCGAGCGTGAGGTCGGGCGGCAGCGTTTCGAGGCGGCGCAGCACGAGCTTCTCGCCGAACAGCGTGGGCAGCGAGCTGACCCGGTAGTCGCCGCGCATGCCGCCGTCGACCGCGATGCGCAGCCGGCCGTCCTGCGGGAGCCGGCGTTCGGCGATGTCCATGCGTGACAGCACCTTGATCCGCGTCACGAGCGCGTCGCGCAGATGAGCGGGCGGTCGCGCGTGTTCATGCAGCATGCCGTCGATGCGCAGGCGGATGCGCCAGCCGGCTTCGAAGGGTTCGACGTGGACGTCGGATGCGTCGCGCACGCGTGCGGCATGAAGCGTGTCGGTCAGCAGCCGTACGGCGGGTGAATCGTCGAGTTGCGTCGCATCGAGCGGGCGGGGCGCGTCGGCGGGCGACGCGTCGGACGGAACGGGCGGCCGCTGCGCATGCAGCGGCGCCCCGGAAGCAGGGAAATGCATGTGAGCCGGCACTCGGCCGCCTGTTGATCGTGACCTGCAAATGGTCGCGTATCGCGAGCGGCGCCGACAGTCGGCCGTTCGGCTAGCGTGCGGCGGTGCGTGCGCGCGTGCCGCGCGGCTTGAAGAGCTTGACGGTGCGCACGGCCTGATCGTCGCTGCGCATGACCTCGAGCATCACGTCGCCGATTTTCACGCACACGTCGCCTTCCGGAATTTCCTCGAGGATCTCGAGGATCAGGCCGTTCAGCGTCTTCGGGCCGTCGGTCGGCAGTTGCAGGTGCAGCCAGCGGTTCAGTTCGCGCAGCGGCATGCTGGCGGCGACGATGCATTCGCCGTTCTCGTCCCAGCCGCCCGCGCGTTCGCCGCGCGGCATCGACGTCGTGAATTCGCCGATCAGTTCCTCGATGATGTCCTCGGGTGTGACGAGCCCCTCGAGTTCGCCGTACTCGTTGACGACGAGCGCGGTGCGCTGCCGGCTTTCCTGGAAATACTGGAGCTGCTGAACGACCGGCGTGCCCGACGGCACGTAGTACGGTTCGGCGAGCAGCGTGCGCAGCGTTTCGCGGTCGAAGTCCTGGTTGTGCAGCGCGGTGAGCGTCTTGCGGACGTGCAGCACGCCGAGCACCTTGTCGATATCGCCTTCGTAGACGACCAACCGGTTGTGATAGCAGGTCTCGAGCTGATGCAGGACGTCGTCGAGCGGCGCGTAGAAGTTGAGCGACTCGATCTGCCGGCGCGGCACCATCACGTCGTCGACCGTGATGTTCTCGAGGTCGAACAGGTTGAGCAGGATGCTGCGGTGCTTGGTCGGCATGAAGCTGCTCGACTCGAGCACGATCGCGCGCAGCTCGTCGGCCGACATGCGCTGGTCGCGGCCCTTCTTCGTGTTGATGCGCAGCACCCAGAGCACGCCGTTCGCGAGCGCGTTGACGAACCAGACGACCGGCTTGAATACGCGCATCAGCGGCGCGATCACGAGACTCGCGGGCAGCGCGATGCGCTCGGGAAAAGTCGCGCCGACGATCTTCGGCGCGATTTCCGCGAACACGATGATCAGGAACGCGACGATGCCGGTCGCGATCGACAGCGCGACGTTGTTACGGCCGAACGTGTGCAGCGCGAGCGACGTGGTCAGGACCGGGATGATCGTGTTGAACAGGTTGTTGCCGATCAGGATCACGCTGAGCAGCAGGTCCGTGCGAGTGAGGAGGCCCTGCGTGGTTTTCGCGCCGAGCACGCCCTGGCCGGCGAGATGCTTCAGCCGATGACGGTTGAGCGCCATCATCGCGGTCTCGGAAATGGAAAAGAAGCTGGAGCAGAGGAGAAGCAGGAAGACGGCGCTGATTTGCGCCCATAAGGGAATTTGGTCCACGCGTCAGAAGGGCAGTGAAGGACAGGGATGGAGGGAATATAGCAGAGGCCGGCGGCCGGGATGTGTCGCGCATGGCACGAGGCCTGCGCGACCGGGCAGCAAGAAGGCAAAAAAAAACCGTGCACACGGTGCACGGTTTTTTCAAATCTGGTCGGGGTGAGAGGATTCGAACCTCCGGCCTCTACGTCCCGAACGTAGCGCTCTACCAGGCTAAGCTACACCCCGATTTTTTGCTCTTCCGACTTCGCTGCTTTCGTTCAGATCGCTGCGTTGTCACAAGCAAGAACGTAACTATAACGATGTTTTTTCGAAAAGGGAATACCTTGATGAAGAAATTTTTCGAGACAAGGTATCGCCTCTCGTTCGCGGCACGTTTACGACTGCCGCGATGTCGAGTACGAGCACAACGCGAGCAGGCTTTCCTTGTAGATCGAATCGGGGAACGCGGTGATCGCCGCGGCAGCGGCCTGTGCTTCCTGGCGTGCGCATTCGAGCGTATGGTCGAGCGCGCCGGAGCGCGTGATCGCGTCGAAGATCGTGTCGAAGCGATCGGTGCCGCCTTGTTCGATCGCCTCGCGTGCGAGCGCCGACTGTTCGGGCGTGCCGCGTTCGATCAGATAGATGAGCGGCAGCGTCGGTTTGCCTTCGCGCAGGTCGTCGCCGGCATTCTTGCCCATCGCTTCGGCCGTGCCCGCGTAGTCGAGCCAGTCGTCCATGATCTGGAACGCGGTGCCGATCCGGCGGCCGTATTCGGCCGCGGCGGCTTCGGTCGGCGCATCTGCGCCCGCGAGCACCGCGCCCAGGCGGGCCGATGCTTCGAACAGCTTCGCCGTCTTGTAGCGGATCACCTGCATGTAGCGGGTCTCGTCGACGTCCGCGTCGTGCATGTTGAGCAACTGCAGCACTTCGCCTTCGGAAATGATCGTCGTCGCTTCCGACAGAATCTCCATCACGCGCATCTTGCCGACACCGACCATCATCTCGAACGAGCGCGAATAGAGGTAGTCGCCTACCAGTACGCTCGCCGCGTTGCCGAACAGCGCGTTCGCCGTCTGGCGGCCGCGCCGCAGTTCGGATTCGTCGACGACGTCGTCATGCAGCAGCGTGGCCGTGTGGATGAACTCGACGACGGCGGCCAGCACGTGCCGCTGGTGCGACGTCTCGCCGAGCGCGCCGGCGACGAGCAACAGCAGGGCCGGACGCAGCCGCTTGCCGCCGGCACCGATGATGTACTCGGCGATCTGGTTGATCAGCAGTACGTCGGACGCGAGGCTTTGCCGGATAACGCGATTCACCTGCTCCATGTCGCTGGTGATCGGAGCGAGCAGGTGGGCGGCGCTGAGGGTGGGGGAGGCGGTGGACGACGACATGATGATCGAAATGGGTGATGCCGCGGATTATAAGTCGAATCCGCGATATGCCGGTCTGTCGGACGCGCCGGGGCCGTGATTTTGGCCGTCCGGCCAGGGTGCGCGCGCGGCAATCGTGGATCGGCTTTGACTTGGGTGCTAAGCCCATGTATAATCACGTGTTTTCCGCGCGTGGTGTGCGGAAAAATTGGATCCAGAGTGAGGTTCTCAATGTACGCGGTCATAAAAACCGGCGGCAAGCAGTACAAGGTTGCCGTTGGCGAAAAACTCAAAGTAGAACAGATACCGGCTGACATTGACGCTGAAATCACGCTCGACCAGGTTCTCGCAGTGGGCGAAGGCGAATCGATTAAGTTCGGTACGCCGCTGGTCAGTGGGGCTTCCGTCAAGGCCACCGTTGTGTCGCACGGTCGTCATGCCAAGGTCACCATCTTCAAGATGCGTCGCCGGAAGCACTACCAAAAGCACGGCGGCCACCGCCAGAACTACACTGAGCTGCGCATCGACGCGATCAACGCGTAAGCGCCTCGGTAAAGGAGCAATCAGATGGCACACAAAAAGGCAGGCGGCTCTTCCCGGAACGGCCGCGACTCCGAGTCGAAACGTCTCGGCGTGAAAGTGTACGGCGGCCAGGCGATCAACGCTGGCGGCATCATCGTGCGTCAGCGCGGTACGCGCATGCACGCTGGCGAGAACGTCGGCATGGGCAAGGATCACACCCTGTTCGCGCTGGTCGACGGTCACGTCAAGTTCGCGACCAAGGGCGCGGACAAGAAGCATCTGGTCATCGTTGTCCCGGCGGCTGCCTAAGTTCAGGCACCCACGGGCTTCGTAGCCGAAAGGCCCCGCAGTCTTCGCGGGGCCTTTTTTTATTTGGCCGCCGGGCGCATGTGCGCGCCGGCGGCTGTCGCGAAACCGGCGCGCAATCAGCCGAACGGCAGATTGTTCAAGCACGCCGGTGCGCGGCACAATAGCGGAAATACTGGTCGGAGTGACGAATGAAGTTCATTGACGAAGCACGAATCGAAGTCATCGCCGGCGACGGAGGCGATGGCAGCGCGTCGATGCGCCGCGAGAAGTTCGTTCCGTTCGGCGGGCCGGACGGCGGCGACGGCGGCCGGGGCGGCAACGTCTACGCGATCGCCGACCGCAACATCAATACGCTGATCGACTACCGTTACGCGAAGAAGCACCTGGCGCGCAACGGCGAAAACGGTCGCGGCTCGGATTGCTACGGCAAGGGCGGCGACGACGTCACGCTGCGCATGCCGGTCGGCACGGTCGTTACCGATATGGACACGGGCGAACTGATCGCCGACCTGACCGAGCATGACCAGCAGGTGATGCTCGCGCAGGGCGGTGCCGGCGGTCTCGGCAACCTGCATTTCAAGTCGAGCACGAACCGCGCACCGCGCCAGAAGACCGACGGCAAGCCCGGCGAGCGGCGCATGCTGAGGCTCGAACTGAAGGTGCTCGCCGATGTCGGGCTGCTCGGCATGCCGAACGCCGGCAAGTCGACCTTCATCTCGTCGGTGTCGAACGCGAAGCCGAAGATCGCCGATTATCCGTTCACGACGCTCGCGCCGAATCTCGGCGTCGTGCGGGTCGGCCCGAGCAAGAGCTTCGTGATCGCCGACATCCCGGGGCTGATCGAGGGCGCCGCCGAAGGCGCGGGCCTCGGCCACCAGTTCCTGCGACACCTGCAGCGCACCGGCGTGCTGCTGCATCTCGTCGATTTGGCCCCGTTCGACGAAAGCGTCGATCCGGTCGCGGAAGCGACGGCGATCGTCGGCGAGCTGCGCAAGTACGACGAGGCGCTGTACGAAAAGCCGCGCTGGCTCGTACTCAACAAGCTCGACATGGTGCCGGAGGACGAGCGCGAGGCGCGCGTCGCCGATTTCCTCGATCGTTTCGGCTGGGACGGCCCGGTGTTCGAGATTTCGGCGCTGACCGGCCAGGGCTGCGAAGCGCTGGTCTACGCGATCTACGACTACCTCGCCGAGCATTCGGACGCGCATCGCGCGGCGGAAGAGGAAGATCTGGCCGCGGACGTGCGGTTCCGCGATGCACCGTCCGCCGATGGCGGTGCGACGCCGGGCGACGACGCCTGAGCGAGTCCGAAACGCACCGGGCATGACGCCCGGTGCCGGAATTCAATCGCGCCCGGCCGGGCAGGCATCAGATACAGGAGACAGCGCACGATGCGTTCGATCATCGCGGATTCGAAGCGATTGGTGGTGAAGGTGGGTTCCAGCCTCGTGACCAACGATGGCAAGGGGCTTGATCATGCTGCAATCGGCCGCTGGGCTGCCCAGATCGCCGCGCTGCGCGCGCAGGGCAAGGAAGTCGTGCTCGTCAGCTCGGGCGCGATTGCCGAAGGGATGCAGCGGCTCGGCTGGAGCAAGCGTCCGCGCGAGATCGACGAGCTGCAGGCCGCCGCCGCGGTCGGCCAGATGGGGCTCGCGCAAGTCTACGAAAGCCGCTTTACCGAGCACGATATCCGCACCGCGCAGATCCTGCTCACGCACGCCGACCTGGCTGATCGCGAACGCTACCTGAATGCGCGGTCGACGCTGCTCACGCTGCTGCGGCTCGGCGTCGTGCCGATCATCAACGAGAACGACACCGTCGTCACCGATGAAATCAAGTTCGGCGACAACGACACGCTCGGTGCGCTCGTCGCGAACCTGATCGAAGGCGATGCGCTGATCATCCTGACCGACCAGTCGGGGCTGTTCACCGCCGATCCGCGCAAGGACCCGAACGCGACGCTGGTCGCGGAGGCCAGCGCGGGTGCGCCGGAACTCGAGGCAATGGCGGGCGGCGCTGGCTCGAGCCTCGGCCGCGGCGGGATGCTGACGAAGATCCTCGCGGCGAAACGCGCGGCGCATAGCGGCGCGAACACCGTGATCGCGAGCGGTCGGGAATCCGACGTGCTGGTGCGGCTGGCGGCAGGCGAGGCGATCGGCACGCAGCTGATCGCGCGCACCGCGCGGATGGCGGCGCGCAAGCAGTGGATGGCCGATCACCTGCAGGTGCGCGGGCACGTCGTGATCGATGCGGGCGCGGTCGAGAAGCTGACGTCCGGCGGCAAGAGCCTGCTGCCGATCGGCGTGACCGGTGTGCAGGGTGCGTTCGCGCGCGGCGAGGTGATCGCGTGTGTCGGCCCCGACGGGCGTGAAGTGGCGCGCGGCCTCACGAACTACAGCAGCGCGGAAACGAAGCTGATTCACCGCAAGCCGAGCGGCGAGATCGAGACGGTGCTCGGCTACATGCTGGAGCCGGAACTGATTCACCGCGACAACCTCGTGCTGGTGTAAGCGTCCGGCGAGACGTCGAACGACAATGAAAAAAGCCCGCATTGCGCGGGCTTTTTTCATTGCGGCGGGCAGGTGGCCCGCGTCGCACGGTCAGCGCAGCTGGCTCATCGCCGTGCGGTGGAACCGGATGTTCTCGAGGATCTGCTGGGTCGTGCCCTGCGGCATCTTGTTCGAGCAGAAGTAGTCCTGGTACAGCGCCGAGTGGTAAGCGTTCAGCTCGCCGTTCTCGATGCGGCGCCAGTCGTTCTCGACCGTGCGGTCCCAGCCGTCGTGATCCGAATTCAGGCCCGCATACTGACGCCATTCGTAGGTGTCGCAGCGGATGCCTTCGTAGTTCACGTTGCGCGCGCCGGCCGGGCTCGTGATCACGACTGCGTACCGCACGACGCCGTCGGTGCCGACCGCGAGCGACTTCGCATCGACGGAGAACTTGAGCGGGGTGTTCTGCGAGACGTTGAACGGCAGGAGGTTGCCTGCTTCGGGCAGCGGCGGCAGCGTGTCGACCGCGTTTTCCTTCCAGCTGCCCTGGCGGTCGAGCAGATATACGAACTCGCTGTCATCCTTGTTGGTCGGCGTCTTCGAATTCGCGCAACCAGCCAGCGTGGCCGCCGCGACAATCGATGCGAGCGCGAGAGCAATCGCTTTCAATATGCATTCCTCGTAAAAAAAGGGCGCGACACCAAGGTCGCGCCCGGTCATGCAGTCCGACTCGTCATTTGCCGACGATCACATGGGGCGGCATCTCGTCGAGCGTGCTCGCCTCCACTTCGATCTCCGAACAGACTACCGATGTGTCGACAATCGTCAGCGTCTGCTGGGCCTGTACGCCGATGACGCGCGGATAGCGCGACAGACGCGGCCCGCGCGGCTTTTCGGCTCGCTGCGCCGGGCGGCGCAGGAAGCGCGACAGTTCCGTCAGCGCCAACTGATAGACATCCCGCTTGAACTCGATCACCGCATCGAGCGGCACCCAGTACTCGTTCCAGCGCCACGCATCGAACTCCGGGTGATCGGTCGCGCGCAAGCAAATGTCGCAATCGCGTCCAACCATCCGCAGCAGGAACCAGATCTGCTTCTGGCCGCGGTAATGACCGCGTACTTCGCGTTTGATGAACTTGTCAGGCACCTCGTAACGCAACCAGTCGCGAGTGCGGCCGATTATCTTGACGTGTTCCGGATGCAGGCCCGTTTCCTCGTGCAGTTCCCGGTACATCGCCTGCATGGGGGTCTCGCCATACTTGATCCCACCTTGAGGAAACTGCCAGGAATGCTCGCGGAGCCGCTTGCCCCAAAACACCTCGTTGCGCGCGTTCAAGAGGATGATGCCGACGTTCGGGCGAAAGCCTTCACGATCCAGCATACAACCACCTTCGAATCCTTTAAAATTGCTTTGATTATAAACAGATAACGGGCGCTGCGCACCGTGACGGAGCGAATCCGCGCGGGTGCACCGACTGAATTGTCCCTGATTTGTCTGCTACGTCATCTGCGCCATCGTCGTTCGTCGCGCGCAGCTTTTTCACCTTGAAACTTTTTCGGGCGCCCCGCCTGGGGGCGCCGTATTTGGAACCGTCCGCATGAAAGCTTCCCGTTTCTTTATCGGCACCCTCAAAGAAGCACCGGCCGACGCAGAGATCGTCAGCCACAAGCTGATGGTGCGCGCCGGCATGATTCGTCGCGTCGCCGGCGGCATCTACAACTACCTGCCGGTCGGCCTGCGCTCGATTCGCAAGGTCGAAGCCATCGTGCGCGAGGAAATGAACCGGGCAGGCGCCATCGAGCTGCTGATGCCGGCCGTGCAACCGGCCGAGCTGTGGCAGGAATCGGGCCGCTGGGAACAGTACGGCCCCGAGCTGCTGCGTTTCAAGGACCGCAAGGACAACGACTTCGTGATCGGGCCGACGCACGAGGAAGTCGTCACCGACATCGCGCGCAACCAGATCAAGAGCTATCGGCAGATGCCGGTGAACTTCTACCAGATCCAGACGAAGTTCCGCGACGAGATCCGTCCGCGCTTCGGCGTGATGCGCGGTCGCGAATTCATCATGAAGGACGCGTATTCGTTCGACAAGGACGCGGCGGGCCTGAACGAGTCGTATCGCAAGATGTACGACGCGTACGTGCGCATCTTCACGCGCCTTGGCCTCGAGTTCCGTGCGGTCGCGGCCGACAGCGGTTCGATCGGCGGCAACTTCTCGCACGAATTCCACGTGATCGCCGATACCGGCGAGGACGCGATCGCCTACAACCCGTCGTCCGAATTCGCGGCGAACATCGAAGCGGCCGAAGCGCTGCCGCTGATCGCGGAGCGTGCCGCACCGGCCGAAGCGATGGCAAAGGTCGCGACGCCCGGCAAGGCGAAGTGCGAAGCCGTCGCCGAGCTGCTGGAGATCCCGCTCGAGCGCACGATCAAGTCGATCGTGCTTGCCACCGAGAACGAAGGCGCCGAGCCGACCATCTGGCTCGTGATGCTGCGCGGCGACCATGACCTGAACGAGATCAAGGTGTCGAAGCTGCCGGGGCTGAAGAACCATCGCTTCGCGACCGAGCAGGAAATCGTCGAATGGTTCGGCACGCCGCCGGGCTATCTCGGCCCGGTCGGCACGAAGAAACCGGTGAAGGTGATCGCCGATCGCACGGTCGCGAACATGAGCGATTTCGTCGTCGGCGCGAACGAGGTCGACTATCACATCGCGGGCGTGAACTGGGGCCGCGACCTGCCGGAACCGGACGTCGCCGACGTGCGCAACGTGCAGAAGGGCGATCCATCGCCGGACGGCAAGGGCGTGATCGACATCTGCCGCGGCATCGAAGTCGGCCACGTGTTCCAGCTCGGCACCAAGTACTCGGAAGCGATGGGCGCGACGTTCCTCGACGAGTCGGGCAAGCCGCAGCCGATGCTGATGGGCTGCTACGGCGTCGGCGTCACGCGGATTCTCGGCGCGGCGATCGAACAGAACTTCGACGACCGCGGCATCATCTGGCCCGAGTCGATCGCGCCGTTCGAGGTCGTGCTGTGCCCGATGGGCTACGATCGCAGCGAAATGGTCCGCGAGGCTGCCGACAAGCTGTACGCGGAACTGGCCGCCGCCGGCATCGACGTGATCCTCGACGATCGCGGCGAGCGCCCGGGCGTGATGTTCGCCGACTGGGAGCTGATCGGCGTGCCGCATCGCCTGGTGATCGGCGAGCGCGGCCTGAAGGATGGCAAGATCGAGTACCAGGGCCGCCGCGACGCCGAAGCGACGCTGCTGCCGGCCGACACGGCGGCGGCGACGGTGGCGGAGAAGATCCGCGCCGCGCTCGCGCGCTAAACACTGCGACCGGGGGACACGGTGGAATACACCTTCCTGTCGGCCACCGTGCTCCTCGTGCTGATCACGGATCCGCTGGGCAACATCCCGCTGTTCATTTCGGCGATGCGGGAGGTGCCGCGCGAGCGGCGCGTGAAGCTGATCCTGCGTGAAGTGGGGATCGCGTTCGTGATCCTGCTGTTCTTCATGGTGGTCGGCGACCGCTTCCTGCGGATGATGAACCTCACGGACCTGTCGCTGCGGCTCGGCGGCGGCATCGTGCTGTTCCTGATCGCGCTGCGGATGATCTTCCCGCATCCGGACGGCGCGCTCGGGAGCGATCCGCGCGCGGGCGGCGAACCGTTCATCGTGCCGCTCGCGATCCCGGCGCTCGCCGGGCCGTCGGCGCTCGCGACGGTGATGCTGCTGACGTCGCAGGCGCCGGGCAAGATGTTCGAGTGGGTTGGCGCGTTGACGGTCACGATGATCGTCTGCGCGATCACGCTGGTGCTGGCCGAACGGATCCAGCAGTGGCTCGGCGAGCGGACCGTCGCGGCGTTCGAGCGGCTGATGGGCCTCGTGCTCGTCGCGATCTCGGTCGAGATGCTGCTGGCCGGCATCCGGGCGTTCGTGCACCAGCTGTAGCACGGGTGGCGCGGGCCGACGAAAAAAGCGGCGCTCCGGGAAACCGGAGCGCCGCTTTTTCTTGTATGGCGGGCAGGGCGATCAGACGTTCGTGGTCAGCGCACGGATCGTCGGCAGGTTGCGCCAGTAGCCCTTTGCGTCCATCCCGCAGCCGAACACGTAACGGTCCGGTACCGAGAAGCCGCAGAAGTCGGGGTGCAGCGGTTTCGCCTTCGCGAGCGTCTTCTCGCACAGCACGGCCGACATGAAGCGTTTCGCGCCCATGTCGAGGATGCGGTCGCGGATCGCGGCCATCGTCTCGCCTTCGTCGAGGATGTCGTCGAGCACGAGCACGATCCGGTCCTTCACCGATTCGCGCGGCGCGACGCGCCAGTGCATCTCCGGGCTGCCCTGCGTCGTGTTGCGGTAGCGGGTCAGGTGGATGTAGTCGAATTCCAGCGGGAAATCGAGATGCGGCAGCAGCATCCCGGTAAACACCGCGGCGCCGCCCATCACCGAGAGAACGAGCGGGAACGCGTCGCCGATCTCGGCGCGGATCGCGTCGGCCATCCGGGCGATCGATGCGTTGACGGCATCTGCCGAGACGATCTCTTCGGAGTGGTCGAAAATGTGGAGGGCTTCTTCGCGGTTCATGTGTTCTGGCGGACAGTCGGTATACAAACAAGAATGAAGCAGAACGGCCGGCGCGCGCTACGGCAAAAACCCGCGCGCCGGCCGACGGGCGGAATCAGCGCATGCCGGGCATCATGCCCTTCAGGCCGCGCATCATCTTCTGCATGTTGCCGCCCTTCAGCTTCTTCATCATCGTACGCATCTGATCGTACTGGTTCAGCATCCGGTTGACTTCCTGCACCGGCACGCCCGCGCCGGCTGCAATGCGGCGCTTGCGCGTCGCCTTGATGATCTCGGGTTTCGCGCGCTCGGCGGGCGTCATCGAGCTGATGATCCCTTCCATCCGGCGGATCGACTTCTCGGCCTGGCCCATGTCGGCGCCAGCCGCCGCCTGCTGGAACTGCGCGGGCAGCTTGTCCATCAGCGACGACAGGCCGCCCATGTTCTTCATCTGCGAGATCTGCGCGCGGAAATCGTTCAGGTCGAAGTCGCCGCCTTTCTTCACCTTGTCGGCGAGCTTCTGCGCGGCCTGCACGTCGACGCCGCGCTGTGCCTCCTCGACGAGCGCGAGGATGTCGCCCATGCCGAGGATCCGGTTCGCCATCCGGTCCGGGTGGAACACCTCGAGGCCGTCGAGCTTCTCGGCGACGCCGACGAACTTGATCGGCTTGCCCGTGATGTGACGCACCGACAGCGCGGCACCGCCGCGCGAATCGCCGTCGAGCTTGGTCAGCACGACGCCGGTGAGCGGCAGCGTGTCGTTGAACGCCTTCGCGGTGTTGACCGCATCCTGGCCGAGCATCGCGTCGACGACGAACAGCGTTTCGGCCGGCTTCAGCGTGCCGTGCAGCGCGGCGATTTCCTGCATCATCGCCTCGTCGATGCCGAGGCGGCCGGCCGTGTCGACGATCAGCACGTCATGGTAGTGGCGCTTCGCCCAGTCGACCGCGGCGAGCGCGATATCGACGGGCTTCTGGTCCGGCGTCGACGGGAAGAAGTCGGCGCCGACCTGTTCGCTCACCGTTTTCAACTGCATGATGGCGGCCGGGCGATACACGTCGCACGACACCGTCAGCACCTTCTTCTTGTACTTCTCGCGCAGCAGCTTCGCGAGCTTGCCGGCGGTCGTGGTCTTGCCGGCGCCCTGCAGGCCGGCCATCAGGATCACCGCGGGCGGCGTGACCGCGAGGTTCAGCTCGGCGGCCTTGCCTTCGTAGTCGCCGCCGATCACGGCGGTCAGTTCCTTCTGGACCACGCCGACGAGCGCCTGACCCGGCGACAGGCTGCTGATCACTTCCTCGCCGAGCGCCTTTTCCTTGACCTTGGCGATGAATTCGCGGACGACGGGCAGTGCGACGTCGGCCTCCAGCAGCGCGAGACGCACCTCGCGGAGCATCTCCTGGGTGTTCGCCTCGGTAAGCCGGGCCTCGCCGCGCAGCGTCTTGACGACGCGCGCCATCCGTTGAGTGAGATTGTCGAGCATGGGGAGCGATGGACAGTGGGGCCCGAAGGCGCGACGGAACCGAACAAAGGGAGCCGTCGCGGGAAGGGGGCCTAGTGTAAACTTCGAACATGGATATTGTACTGTATGCCCTCACCGCATTCCTGTACGGCGGCCTCGCCGTCGCAGGCTGGCGCACGCACCGTCAGGGCGCGGCGCCGCTCGTCGCGAGCGTGCCGGCCGTGCCGGTTCCGGCGTCCGCCGCGTCGGGGATGAGCGGGGCCGGCCGCGCGCTGCTGTTCGCGGCACTCGTGGCGCACGGCGTGCTGCTCCACATGACGATCTTCCCGCACGACGCGATGGTCTTCGGCTTCGCGTTCGCGCTGTCCGCGATGTTCTGGCTCGGCGCCGGCATCTACTGGATCGAGAGCTTCTTCTTCCCGCTCGACAGCCTGCGCCTGCTGGTGCTGCCGCTCGCGTGCGGCGCGTCGCTGCTGCCGCTCGGGTTCGGCGGCGTGCGGGTGCTGCCATATGCCGCAGCCCCGCTGTTCAAGATGCACTTCCTGATCGCGAACATCGCGTACGGCCTCTTTGCGATCGCCGCGCTGCACGCGGTCCTGATGCTGATGGTCGAGCGGCGCCTGCAGTCGCTGCGGAGCGGCGGGCGCGACGGCTCGACCGGCTGGATCGCGAGCTGGCTCGAAACGCTGCCGCCGCTTCTCACACTCGAGAAGCTGTTGTTCCGCCTGATCGGCGCCGGCTTCGTGCTGCTCACGCTGACGCTCGCGTCGGGGATCCTGTTCAGCGAACAGGTCGAGGCGCGCGCGCTGCGGCTCGACCACAAGACCGTGTTCGCGGTGCTGTCGTGGCTGATGTTCGGCGGCCTGCTGGTCGCCCACAAGACCTCGGGCTGGCGCGGGCGCGGCGCGGCGCGCTGGGTGCTCGTGTCGTTTGTCGCGCTGCTGCTCGCGTATGTCGGCAGCCGATTCGTTTTAGAGGTGCTGCTGCACCGCTCCGTGGTTTGAACGCAGGTTTCCGATGCGACAGATTCTTCTCCTGATTCTCCTTTTCTTCGTGGGTTCGTGGGCCGCGCGCAAGCTACGCCAGGCCCAGGAGCACGCGCAGGCGCGCACCGGCCGCGGCGCCGGCCACGACGGTGCGCCCGGTCACGGCGGCGCCGGTGCGGCACGCCCGAACGACGACGCGCGGTCGCTGCCCGAACCGATGGTGCGCTGCGCCGAATGCGGCGTGCATGCGCCGAAGGGCGACGCGATCGCCGCCGGCGGCGAGTACTTCTGCAGCGTCGAGCATGCGCAGCGTCACGGCGCACGCGCGAGCGGCCACGACGCACGATGAGCGGCGCACCCACGTTGCTGTCGGTCGACGTGAACGGCTGGGTGCGCGAAGCGCGCCATGCGCCGTCGCCGAATTTCGAGGCGCGGCCCGCGGCTGCGGTGCCGACGCTCGTCGTCGTCCACAACATCAGCCTGCCGCCCGGCGAGTTCGGCGGCGACGCGATCGAAGCGCTGTTCCTGAATCGCCTCGATTGCGATGCGCACCCCTATTACCAGAGCCACCTGCGCGGCGTGCGCGTGTCCGCGCACTTCCTGATCCGCCGCGACGGCGAGCTCGTGCAGTTCGTGTCGTGCGACGAGCGCGCATGGCATGCGGGTGCGTCCGAGTTCCGCGGCCGGCCGCGTTGCAACGACTTCTCGATCGGCATCGAGCTCGAAGGCGCGGACGACGTGCCGTTCGACGCCGCGCAGTACGCGACGCTCGGCGTGCTCGCGCGCACGCTCGCCGCGCGGTACCCGATCGATGCCGTTGCCGGGCACTCGGACGTCGCGCCGGGCCGCAAGACCGACCCCGGGCCGCATTTCGATTGGCAACGCTTCGCAGGCGATGCCGGCCTTTCCGCCGGATACTTTCCTTTCCGTCAGCACTGAGCGCAGGGTTTTTTGAGCGGGGAAAGTTTTTTCTCCGACCAATGCCTTGCCGTGCCTGCGCGCGAGCGATGTCAAGACCTCGATCGCAAATTATCCGTTTTGACCTCGTCCGAATGTCCACTATACTTGGTGCCAGTTGAGCGGTTCTGCACTAGATATAGTGTGTGTCGCAGGGGAAACCCGAGCGGCACCGGCCGGCGGGCAACGCCGGCGGACAGGGTTCTCAGGGCGGCGCGCCAGGCCGGGCGGTCCGGGCGTCGCGATCAAGCGCAGCGAACTTCGACGGGGCAGGGTACACATGACGAAGCACACGACCGGATCGGTTGTCGCGCATCGACCGAACCGGCTTCCCCGACGCATCGCTCGCCTCTTACCGCTCGCGCACCGCATTGCGCAGCGTTCGTTTTAATCCGCGGTTCTCTCCGCACCATCCAACACCAGGAGCTTTGCACATGCAAACCACCGACAACGCGACGTCCCAGTACGAGAGCGCCTCGAGCCGTCCGCTCGGCGGGACCGAACAGGGCGCGCAGGCGCTCGCGCCGCAGGCCACGTTCGCCGACTACAAGGTGATCCGCCGCAACGGCAGCGTAGTGTCGTTCGAGCCTTCGAAGATCGCGATCGCGGTGACCAAGGCTTTCCTGGCCGTCAACGGCGGGCAGGGCGCGGCATCGGCGCGCGTACGTGAACTCGTCGAGCAACTGACGCACAACGTCGTGCGCGCGCTCGTGCGCAGCCGTCCGAACGGCGGTACGTTCCATATCGAAGACATCCAGGACCAGGTCGAACTCGCGCTGATGCGCGGCGGCGAGCACAACGTCGCGCGCGCGTACGTGCTGTATCGCGAGAAGCGTCACCTCGAGCGCCAGCATGCGGGCGAGGAAGCAGCGGCAGCGGGCGGCGAGTCGAGCACCGGCATCAACGTCGTCGACAACGGCGTCACGCGCCCGCTCGACCTGAATGCACTGCGCGCGCTGATCGTGTCGGCATGCGACGATCTCGGCGCTGCGGTTAACCCTGACCCGATCGTCGCGGAAACGGTGAAGAACCTGTACGACGGCGTGCCGATGAGCCAGGTCTACGACTCGGCGATCCTCGCTGCGCGTACGATGATCGAAAAGGATCCGGCATACAGCCAGGTCACGGCCCGCATCCTGCTGCACACGATCCGTCGCGAGATCCTCGGCGAGGAAGTGGTCCAGGCAGAGATGTCGACCCGCTACGCGGAATACTTCCCGCAGTTCCTGAAGCGCGGCGTCGACGCCGGCCTGCTCGACGACAAGCTGCTGCAGTTCGACCTGAAGCGTCTCGGCGAAGCGCTCGACGCGAATCGCGACCTGCAGTTCGGCTATCTCGGCCTGCAGACGCTGTACGACCGCTACTTCCTGCATGTCGAAGGCAGCCGCATCGAAATGCCGCAGGCATTCTTCATGCGCGTCGCAATGGGCCTGTCGCTGAACGAGATCGACCGCGAGACGCGCGCGATCGAGTTCTACAACGTGCTGTCGAGCTTCGACTTCATGAGCTCGACGCCGACGCTGTTCAACTCGGGTACCCACCGCTCGCAGCTGTCGTCGTGCTACCTGACGACGGTCGCGGACGACCTCGACGGCATCTATGAAGCGCTGAAGGAAAACGCGCTGCTGTCGAAGTTCGCCGGCGGTCTCGGCAACGACTGGACGCGTGTGCGTGCACTCGGCTCGCATATCAAGGGCACGAACGGCAAGTCGCAAGGCGTGGTCCCGTTCCTGAAGGTCGTCAACGACACGGCCGTCGCGGTCAACCAGGGCGGCAAGCGCAAGGGCGCGGTGTGCGCGTACCTCGAATCCTGGCACCTCGACATCGAGGAGTTCCTCGAGCTGCGCAAGAACACCGGCGACGATCGCCGCCGCACCCACGACATGAACACGGCGAACTGGATTCCCGACCTGTTCATGAAGCGCGTGATGGAAGGTGCCGACTGGACGCTGTTCTCGCCGTCGACCTGCCCGGACCTGCACGACAAGTTCGGCGCGGAGTTCGAGGCGGCTTACACGGCTTACGAAGACAAGGTCGCGCGCGGCGAGATCAAGCTGTTCAAGAAGATTCCGGCGCAGCAGCTCTGGCGCAAGATGCTCGGCATGCTGTTCGAAACGGGCCACCCGTGGATCACGTTCAAGGATCCGTGCAACGTGCGCTCGCCGCAGCAGCACGTCGGCGTCGTCCACTCGTCGAACCTGTGCACGGAAATCACGCTGAACACGAGCGACACCGAAATCGCGGTGTGCAACCTCGGCTCGGTGAACCTCGTCGCCCACCTGGTGAAGCAGGCCGACGGCAGCTACGCGCTCGACCACGACAAGCTGCAGCGCACGATCCGCGTCGCGATGCGGATGCTCGACAACGTGATCGACATCAACTACTACGCGGTGCCGAAGGCGCGTAACTCGAACCTGAAGCACCGTCCGGTCGGCATGGGCATCATGGGCTTCCAGGACTGCCTGCACCTGCTGCGCACGCCGTACGCGTCGGAAGCGGCAGTCGAGTTCGCCGATCGCTCGATGGAAGCGGTCTGCTACTACGCGTACTACGCGTCGACCGAGCTGGCGGAAGAGCGCGGCCGCTACTCGAGCTACCGCGGTTCGCTGTGGGATCGCGGCATCCTCCCGCAGGACACGCTGAAGCTGCTGACGGAAGCGCGCGGCGGCTACGTCGAGGTCGACACGTCCGAGGCGCTCGACTGGACGTCGCTGCGTTCGCGGATCGCCGCACACGGCATGCGCAACTCGAACTGCGTCGCGATCGCGCCGACGGCGACGATCTCGAACATCATCGGCGTGTCGGCGTGCATCGAGCCGACCTTCCAGAACCTGTACGTGAAGTCGAACCTGTCGGGCGAATTCACGGTGGTGAACGAGTACCTGGTTCGCGACCTGAAGGAGCGCGGCCTGTGGGACGAAGTGATGGTCGCCGACCTGAAGTACTTCGACGGCATGCTGTCGCGCATCGATCGCATCCCGGCCGACCTGCGCGCGATTTACGCGACGGCGTTCGAGGTCGACCCGACGTGGCTGGTCGAAGCGGCATCGCGTCGCCAGAAGTGGATCGACCAGGCGCAGTCGCTGAACATCTACATGGGCGGCGCGTCGGGCAAGAAGCTCGACGAGGTCTACAAGCTCGCATGGCTGCGTGGTCTGAAGACGACCTACTACCTCCGCACGATGGCGGCGACGCACGTCGAGAAGTCGACGGTCGCACACGGCGCGCTGAACGCAGTGCCGACGAGCGGTGGCTCGAGCAGCGGCGGCGCGCAAGGCGCGGCAGGCGGCTTCGGTGCAGCGGGCGGCGATGCATCGTCGGGTGCGGTCAATGCGGCAGCGGCGCTGGCGCCGGTCGAAGCAGACGGTCCGGTGTGCACGATGCGTCCGGGCGATCCTGGCTTCGACGAGTGCGAAGCCTGCCAGTAACGCGGCGCGCATGACCTGAAGAAGGTTCGGGCGGCGCGCACGACAACCGATCGAGGTTGAAGTGTGCGCCGCTCTCAACTAAAAAAATGATAAGGAATCTGTAACGCGGCACTCGCGTTGCAGGCAGTGACAAGCGATCGAAACTTCCCCGACGACGTCGCGTTTCGATCAGCGTTCGATGCGTCGAGCGCACCTCGCGATACATGTGCGACACGCGTCGCGCTCTGCATGAACGACGATGCGTTGCTCAAAGTGTTGTATCGAGGTCGCAACGCGAATCGAAAAAAGGATTTTTCGTGAGCGAACCCTTTTATCGCTCAGGAAAAGATGGTACAAACCGTTCTAAATTGATGGTGAGAATTTATGCTCAACTGGGATGACGAGAAGACTGCCGTAACCCCCGCGAGCGGAGCGCAGCAAAACGCGATGCGCACCTCCGCTGGGATGGCTGTCGGAATGCAGGCTGCAGCGCCTGCCGCCCATCAGGTCCGTGACATTTTCGAAGGCGATCTTGCGGTGCCGCCGCAAGCATCGGCTGTTCCCGCCGGCGGTTCGGAAGCGCGGGTCAATGTCGCCGACAAGCGCATCATCAACGGCCAGACTGACGTCAATCAGCTGGTGCCGTTCAAGTACAAGTGGGCGTGGGAAAAGTATCTGGCGGGTTGCGCGAACCACTGGATGCCGCAGGAAATCAACATGTCCCGCGACATCGCACTGTGGAAGGACCCGAACGGTCTGACCGAGGACGAGCGCCGCATCGTCAAGCGCAACCTCGGCTTCTTCGTGACGGCCGATTCGCTCGCGGCGAACAACATCGTGCTCGGCACGTACCGCCACATCACGGCGCCCGAGTGCCGGCAGTTCCTGCTGCGCCAGGCGTTCGAAGAGGCGATCCACACGCACGCGTACCAATACATTGTCGAATCGCTCGGTCTCGACGAAGGCGAGATCTTCAACGCGTACCATGAGGTCACGTCGATCCGCGCGAAGGACGAATTCCTGATCCCGTTCATTCATACGCTGACGGACCCGGCCTTCAAGACCGGCACGCTCGAAGCGGATCAGAAGCTGCTGAAGTCGCTGATCGTGTTCGCCTGCATCATGGAAGGTCTGTTCTTCTATGTGGGCTTCACGCAGATCCTCGCGCTCGGCCGCCAGAACAAGATGACGGGTGCTGCAGAGCAATATCAGTACATCCTGCGCGACGAGTCGATGCACTGCAACTTCGGCATCGACCTGATCAACCAGATCAAGCTCGAGAATCCGCATCTCTGGACCGCGGAATTCCGCGCCGAGATCCGCGAGCTGTTCAAGCAGGCTGTCGAACTCGAATACCGCTACGCCGAGGACACGATGCCGCGCGGCGTGCTGGGCCTGAACGCGTCGATGTTCAAGAGCTATCTGCGCTTCATCAGCAACCGCCGTTGCCAGCAGATCGGCCTCGACCCGCTGTACCCGAACGAGGAAAACCCGTTCCCGTGGATGAGCGAGATGATCGACCTGAAGAAGGAACGCAACTTCTTCGAGACGCGTGTGATCGAGTATCAGACGGGCGGCGCGCTGTCCTGGGAATAACCCGCAGCAGCGAACCCGTCACATGATGGAGCAGCCGGCGGCCTCTCGGCCCCGGCCCAAGGTTTAGGAGCAAGAACGCCTGATGCAAAGTATGCCCGGTGCCTTAACGGCCCAACGACATGATCGGCACTTTGCGAACCCTTCAGTGGGATGGGCAAACTTCCCTCCGGAAAAAGCGGACGGCCGTGTGGCGGTCCGCTTGATCAAGCGATTAGGGGTGGCGGTGCGAGGTGCGCCGGCTACCGACTTGATTTGGCGCGCGAGGCCATGGGGTCACGCGCGCCATACCGTATTCATTAGCGTAAGCGCGTGGTATCCGCGTACGCCGATGAATAGCCCGCTTCGAAGCGCACGTCCTGAACAGCGTCCGCGGGAAGCGGGTTTTGACGAAGGGTGTAGTTTGAACTGACTCTCATCTGAACCTGAAGGAGAACAACATGGCTACTGCCAAGAAAAAACCGGCTGCTAAGAAGGTTGCTGCCAAGAAGACCGTTGCGAAGAAGGCTGCTGCTCCGGCGAAGAAGGCCGCTGCAGTGAAGAAGGTTGCTGCGAAGAAGGTCGCGGTGAAGAAGGTTGCCGCGAAGAAGGCAGCACCGGCGAAGAAGGCCGCGGTGAAGAAGGTTGCTGCGAAGAAGGCAGCACCGGCGAAGAAGGTCGCTGCGAAGAAGGTTGCAGCCAAGAAGGTCGCAGCCAAGAAGGTCGCAGTGAAGAAGGTTGCCGCGAAGAAGGCAGCACCGGCGAAGAAGGCCGCTGCGAAGAAGGTTGCAGCCAAGAAGGTCGCAGTGAAGAAGGTTGCTGCGAAGAAGGCCGCACCGGCGAAGAAGGCTGCTGCCAAGAAGGCCGCGCCGGCGAAGAAGGCTGCTGCGAAGAAGGCTGCGCCTGCTGCGAAGAAGGCTGCGCCCGCGAAGAAGGCTGCTGCGAAGAAGGCTGCGCCTGCCGCCAAGAAGGCTGCTGCTCCTGCGAAGCCGGCTGCTGCACCGGCGAAGCCGGCGGCTGCACCGAAGGCTGCTGCTCCCAAGAAGGCTGCTGCTCCGAAGAAGGCCGTCGTGAAGAAGGCCGCACCGGCAACCACCGCGTCGACCGCATCGGTTGCGCCGGCATCGGGCGTGAAGACCGCGCTCAACCCGGCAGCGGCATGGCCGTTCCCGACCGGCAGCCGTCCGTAATCGCGGCTGACCCGTACTACCCGGACACTTACGTGGTGTCCGCGGGTTGAGTAGCGCTACTCAATCGATCCCGCCATCTGGCTCAGGTGGCGGGATTTTTTTCGTCCGGATTCATCCAGGTGCCGGCCGGCGGCGAGCCCGGACGAAAAAAAACGCATGTGCAGCTTCGCACATGCGTTTGACCGCGGCTTGCGCCGCGTGCTGAGGATGCAGGTTAGTGCGTGACGCGCGTGACGCCGCCGCTCGACAGCAGTCGTACACGCTCGCCGGCGCGGAACATTTCGCCGCTTGCCGCCTGCGTGATCGAGCGCAGGTCGCCGTTATCGAGGCGCACGGTGATTTCGACACCGTTCGCCGTGCTGAGGTTTTCGCCGACCGCATTGCCTGCGACCGCGCCGACGAGACCGCCCGCGATGGCCGTCAGGATCGATCCCTTGCCACCGCCGATCGCGCTGCCAGCGACCGCGCCGATCGCACCGCCGCCGAGCGTGCCGATCGCGCTGCCGCCGCCGTCGGACTGGATGCGCACTGCACGGACGCTTTCGACGGTGCCCATGCGCACCGTCTGTTCGCGCTGCGCCTGGCCGACGCTATAGACATCCGCCGAGCCCGGCGCGGTGAAGCAGCCGGCGAGCGTCAGCGTGGCCGTCAGCATGGCCGCGAGCGTGAGGGTTTTGTTGGTCAACATCTGTGCTCTCCCACAATATTCATTTGAGACTGTAACCGAATGCAGCCTCGAAGCGCGCATCGATATCGGCGCGCGTCAGTGCGTAAGTCTGGGGCCCCTGATGGGCGATCTTGATCGAGCCCATCAGGCTCGCGAGGCGGCCCGTGGTTGCCCAGTCGAGGCCATTCTCGATGCCGTACAGCAGGCCGCCCCGGAAGGCGTCGCCGCAGCCGGTCGGATCGACGACACGTTCTGCCTGCACGACCGGAATCTGTTCTTCGCCGTTTTTGTGAAGAATGGTCGAACCGTGCTCGCCGCGCGTGATGATCAACGCCTGAACCCGGCTGGCGATTTCCTGTTCGGACCAGCCCGTCTTGTCGCTGACGAGTTTGCCCTCGTAATCGTTGACCGCGACGAAGGTCGCGAGTTCAATGATGCGGCGCAGCGTCGCACCGTCGAACAGCGGCAGGCCCTGGCCCGGATCGAAGATGAACGGGATGCCGGCCTTCGCGAATTGCTCGGCGTGCTGGACCATCCCGTCGAAGCCGTCCGGCGCAACGATGCCGAGCTTCACGCCCGGCACTTCGTCCGCGCGGTTCAGGTGCGACTGCATCATCGCGCCGGGGTGGAATGCGGTGATCTGGTTGTTGTCGAGATCGGTCGTGATCATCGCCTGCGCGGTGTGCGATTCGGGCACCACGCATACGCTCGCCTTCGACAGGCCGAGGCTGTCGAGACGCTCGAGATAGCGGTCGGCGTCGTTCGCGCCGACCGTCGCCATGATGCGCGCGTCGCCGCCGAGCATGTGCAGCGCGTAAGCGATGTTCCCCGCGCAACCGCCGAATTCGCGACGCATCGTCGGCACGAGGAAGCTCACGTTCAGAAGGTGAACCTGGTCGGGCAGGATGTGCTCGCGAAACCGGCCTTCGAAGGTCATGATGTTGTCGTAGGCGAGCGAGCCGCAAATCAGCGTAGTCAAGGCGTGCGTTCCTGTAGAGAGCAAAGGGAGGTGGCCGCCCGGCCGACGCGCGGAGACCGTCGGGCCTCGCGCGGCAGGGCCGGGCGCCAGCGGGTTACTTCAGTGCGGCGAGCGCTGCGTCGTAGTTCGGCTCGTCCTTGATCTCGCCGACGAGTTCCGCGTGGATCACCTTGTCCTGCGCGTCGAGCACGACGACCGCGCGGGCCGTCAGGCCGTTCAGCGGGCCGCTCGTCACGTCGACACCGTACGCGTTCGCGAATGCGCGGGCGCCGCGGAACGTCGAAGCCGTCACGACGTTCGCGAGGCCTTCGGTCGTGCAGAAGCGCGTGGCGGCGAACGGCAGGTCGCCGGACACGACGACCACGACCGTGTTGTCGAGCGACGACGCGGCTTCGTTGAACTTGCGGGTCGACGTCGCGCAGGTCGGCGTGTCGAGGCTCGGGACGATGTTCAGCACCTTGCGCTTGCCGGCGAAGCTGGCAAGCGACAGATCGGCGAGGTCCTTGCCGACCAGCGTGAAGTCGGGGGCTTGCGAGCCGACGGCCGGGAACGTGCCGGCGAGATCGATCGGGTTGCCACCCAGCGTAACTTTGCTCATGTTCGTGCTCCGAAATAGCGCGCCGCTCGGGCGCGCGGGTTGAGACGGCGCGCATGCGCGCGCCGCGGTGCGTCACGGATAGAAGATCTGGACGCGGAAATTCGAGGCGGGCGTGCCATTGGTTTCGAGACGCACGACCATCGTCTGCGTCGTGCCGGGCGGCAGCCCGGCGTCGATCGGCGTGCCAGGGCGCACGTAGTCGCGCGGCGCGAGCACGCGGCGCACGGTCACGTGATTCGTGTCGTCGAGCAGCGTCAGCTCGAGCGACGGGTAGGCAAGCGCGACGCGGTAGCGGTTCGTCAGCGGCACCTTCAGTTCCAGTACGCGCGGGCCGTCGAGCTGGCGCAGGTCGGTCGCGTCGAGCCGCAGGCCGTCGATCGCGCGCGGCGGCGTGACCGTGCAGCCGAGCGGCGCGCATGCCTGCCGGAACCAGCCCTGCGTGACGGGCCAGTAGATCATCACGGTTTCGCGCTGCCACCACGCGAGTTGCGCGACGAGCAGCGCCGCGAGCGCGGCGGCGACGAGGCCGCCGAAAAAGCCGCCGAGCAACCCGCGCCGCTGCGGTTCGCGCGCCTCGCGCGTGACGGCGAAGTGCGGGCGGTCGTCGTCGGTGAGTGCGGCAGGGAATGGTGCGGCGGGTTCGCTGGCGGCCGCGGCCGGTGCGGGGGCGCGTTCCTCGGTGTCGGGTTCGGATGCGGCTTGCGCCGGCGCGAATGCGAAGCGCGGTTCGCGTGGCGCGTGATCGTCATCAGGAACGGCGAAGCGCGCGTTGCCGACCGGTTCGGCGCCATCGACAGCGGCTTCTTCGCTCGCTGGCGTGTGCGCGACGAAGCGCGGTTCGCGCAGGTCGCGTTCGGCGGGCGGCGTGGCTGATGCGTCGGTTTCGTGCGGTGTCGCTTCCGGTTCGGCCGGTTGCGCGGCGGTAGCGTGCAGCTCGGCCGGGGCGGATGCGATCGGCGCGGGTGTGCCGGACAGGTGAACGACGCCAGCCTCCGTGGCCGGCAGCGCCAGCGGCACCAGCGGCTCGGTGCGCACGGTCTGCACGTTGTGCTGCAGGGACGGATCGACGCCGGCGTCGAGCCACGGCGCCCACATGTCCCACCCTTCGGGCTTGTAGTCGGCATCGGACGCCGGCGTGGCCGGCAGGTCGGCGGTGAAGAGCCGGGCCGGCGCGCCCTCGTGTTGCGGGGCGGCGGCGGCCGCCTCGGTCAGCGTCGGCTCGGGCTGCTGCGCGAGTTCGGGAACGAGCGACTGCGACGCGTTGAAGACCTGCTGGCAGTGTCCGCAGCGCACGAGCCCGTCATGCAGCGAGAGCTGTTCCTGCTGCAGCCGGAAGACGGTTTCGCAATGAGGGCAGCGCGTCGCAAGAAGCATGTCGAGCCGGGCGGCCTGCTGGCCAGAGTGAAGGACAGCGCTATTCTAATGGCTTTCCCGCCGGGTCCCGGCGAGGCATACCCAACCTTCGTGTTCGCGCCAGACCGAGATGTCGACGTAGCGTGCATAGACGGCCGCGACTTCGTCCGCCTGGCGCGCGAGCACGCCCGACAGTGCGATGCGCCCGCCCGGCTTCACCTTCGACGCGAGCATCGATGCCATCAGCTTCAGCGGATTCGACAGGATGTTCGCGACGACGATGTCGAATTCGTCGGCCGGGCACGCATCGGGCAGCCCGTACGTGACTTCCGCGTGGTTGCGCTCGCTGTTCTGCCGCGCCGATTCGACCGCCTGCGGATCGATGTCGATACCGACCACGGGGTTCGCCCCGCATTTCTTCGCGAGGATCGCGAGAATGCCGGAGCCGCAGCCGTAGTCGAGCACCGACTGGCCGGGCTTTACCGACTGCTCGAGCCATTCCATGCACAGACGCGTGGTGGGGTGGCTGCCGGTACCGAATGCGAGACCGGGGTCGAGTTCGAGGATCAGCGCGTCGGGATCGGGCGCGTCGTGCCACGACGGCACGACCCAGATCCGCTCGCCGATCGGGATCGGCTCGAATTGCGACTGCGTGAGCCGCACCCAGTCCTGTTCCTCGACTTCGCGCACGTCGAACCTGGGCGTCTCCGCGATGCCGATCTCGTTCGCGGCCGCCGCGAGCAGCACGGCCGGTTCGTGATCGGGCGACAGCAGCGCGACCACGCGCGAGTGCTGCCACGCGGTGCGGTCCGGCACGAGGCCCGGCTCGCCGAAGAGCGGCTGTTCGTCAGGCGTGTCGGCGTCGGCGTCCTCGACGGACACCGACAGCGCGCCGAGTTCGAGCAGCGCGTCGGACAGCGCCTCCGCATGCTCACGGGCCAGTTCGACGACGAGTTCGCGGTAACTCATGCTTACGCTTCTTCCGGTGCGACCTGCTGCTTCTGTGCGAGCCGGTTTTCGAGGTAGTGGATGCTGGTGCCGCCTTCGACGAACTTCGAGTCGATCATCAGCTCGCGGTGCAGCGGGATGTTGGTCTGGATGCCTTCGACGACCATTTCCGACAGCGCGATGCGCATCCGGCTGATCGCCTGCTCGCGGGTCGCGCCGTAGGTGATCAGCTTGCCGATCATCGAATCATAGTTCGGCGGCACGAAATAGCCATTGTACGCATGCGAGTCGACGCGCACGCCGGGGCCGCCCGGCGTATGCCACGACGTGATCCGGCCCGGCGACGGCGTGAACTTGAACGGATCTTCGGCGTTGATCCGGCATTCGATCGCATGTCCGCGGAACTGGATGTCGCGCTGGCGCAGCGTGAGCTTCTCGCCGGCCGCGATGCGGATCTGTTCCTGCACGATGTCGACGCCCGTGATCAGCTCCGATACCGGATGCTCGACCTGCACGCGCGTGTTCATCTCGATGAAGTAGAACTCGTTGTTCTCGTACAGGAATTCGAACGTGCCCGCGCCGAGGTAGCCCATCTTCTTGCATGCGTCGGCGCAGCGGTCGCCGATGCGCTCGATCAGGCGGCGCGGAATGCCGGGTGCCGGCGCTTCCTCGATCACCTTCTGGTGACGGCGCTGCATCGAGCAGTCGCGTTCGCCGAGCCAGATCGCGTTCTTGTGCGCGTCCGACAGCACCTGGATTTCGATGTGGCGCGGGTTCTCGAGGAACTTCTCCATGTACACCTGCGGGTTGCCGAACGCACGGCCGGCTTCCTCGCGGGTCATGTTGACCGCGTTGACGAGCGCGGCCTCGGTGTGCACGACGCGCATCCCGCGCCCGCCACCGCCGCCCGCTGCCTTGATGATGACCGGATAGCCGATCGCGCGCGCAATCTTCACGATCTCCTTCGGATCGTCCGGCAACGCGCCTTCCGAACCCGGCACGCACGGCACGCCGGTCTTGATCATGGTCTGCTTCGCGGTGACCTTGTCACCCATCATGCGGATCGTTTCCGGGCGCGGGCCGATGAACGTGAAGCCCGACTGCTCGACGCGTTCCGCGAAATCGGCGTTCTCCGACAGGAAGCCGTAGCCGGGGTGGATCGCTTCGGCGTCGGTGACTTCCGCGGCGCTGATCAGCGCCGGCATGTTCAGGTAGCTCAGGTTCGACGGGGCCGGGCCGATACAGACGGCTTCGTCCGCGAGGCGCACGTACTTGGCTTCCTTGTCGGCTTCCGAGTAGACGACCACCGTCTTGACGCCGAGCTCGCGGCACGCACGCTGGATGCGTAGCGCGATTTCACCGCGGTTGGCAATGAGGATTTTTTCAAACATAGCGAGTATTCGTCTCTTCGAGGGGCGCGCGAACGGCGCCTGGCGAGCATCGGCGGCGCGCGGCCGGCAGGCCGCGCGGCGGACTTAGCCGATCACGAAAAGCGGCTGGCCGTATTCGACTGCCTGGCCGTTCTCGACGAGGATTTCCTTGATCACGCCGGCTTTGTCCGACTCGATCTCGTTGAGCAGCTTCATCGCTTCGATGATGCAGATCGTCTGGCCTTCCTTGACCGTGTCGCCGACCTGGACGAACGGGTCCGCGCCCGGCGACGGTGCGCGATAGAACGTGCCGACCATCGGCGACGTCACGACGTGGCCCTGCGGGACGGCCGGTGCGGCAGCGCCAGCTGCCGGCGCGGCGGCGCCTTCGGTCGGCAGCGCGGCCGACGGAGCGGGCGCGCTGATTTGCGGGGCATACCCAGCCGTCGGCTGTACGTAGACCGGCGGTGCGTTCTTGACGATGCGCACCTTGCCTTCGCCTTCCGTCACTTCCAGCTCGGAGATGCCGGATTCGGAAACGAGGTCGATCAGAGTTTTCAGCTTACGAAGATCCATCGGGAATTCCCCTTTCAATACGTGAAAGCGCCGGGTGAGACCGGCGCTGAATCTAGATCGCGAAATCAGCCGCGCGACGTGCTTTGCAGCTTGTCCAGCGCGTACTCGAGCGCGTACAGATAACCTTTCCAGCCGAGCCCGCAGATCACGCCTTCGGCCTGGTCGGAAAAGTAGGAGTGGTGCCTGAACGCTTCGCGGCGGTGCACGTTCGACAGATGAACCTCGACGAACGGGATGCCAACGCCGGCGATCGCGTCCCGGATCGCGACGCTCGTGTGCGTATACGCGGCGGGATTGATCAGGATGAAATCGGTCTGTTCCTCCCGCGCGGCCTGGATGCGGTCGACGAGCGCGCCTTCATGATTGCTCTGGAACGACGACAGTTCGGCACCGGCTTCCTGCGCCCGCGCGGCAAGCGCCTGATCGATCTGCGCGAGCGTGACGCGGCCGTACACCTCCGGTTCCCGGGTGCCGAGAAGGTTCAGGTTGGGGCCGTGCAGCACCAGCAATCGTGTCATGGTCGCTTCTATTTCTGCGGAATTGCGCGAACTTTAGCGCTATTTAGAGAAATTTGTCTAGTTTTGCCGAACGGCCGTACGCGCCGGACCTGCAAGAATTACCGGTGCGGATCCAAAGTATCGGCGAATTCACGTGAAATTGCGGCGATCGACGCATAAATCACCGCCAACGTGCGGGCGACCGTTCAGGGCGATCACAACGCGTCGAGGGTCTTTTTCAGCTCGGCCGGTTGGATTTGTCCTAATTTTGTCTCGCGAATTTTGCCGGTTTCGTCGATGACGACCGTAAACGGCAGCGCGCCGGCCGTATTTCCGAAATTGCGGGCCAGATCGGCGCCCGCATAACCGCTGACGAAGACCGGATAGTCGACCTTCACCTTCTGCAGAAAATTCTTCACGTTCTGGTCGGAATCGACGCCGATCCCGATGAAGCGGATGCCTTTTTGCTTGTATTGATGCGACAGCGCGACGAGCTCGGGCATTTCCTCGACGCACGGCCCGCACCACGATGCCCAGAAATTGACCACGACCTTCTGGCCCTTGAAGGAAGCCAGCGTGGCCGGCTTGCCGTCGAGGCCCGTCAGCGACGCGGCCCACAACTGGTCGACGGGGCTGCCCTGTGCGGCGGGCGTGGCGGGAGCGGCGACGGCGACGCCGTCGTCGGCGCTGCCGACGCGGAACCAATGGCCGGCGGCGATCCCGCCGGCGACGGCGGCGGCCGCGACGACCGCGAGCGCCAACATGCGTTTCATCATCATCGTTGAATCATTCCGGTTCGGAAGGGGCGTTGCCTGCCTCGATCAGCGCGCGCAATGTGGCGGCGTCCGCGCGGGCGACCCGGCCGCGTGCGTCGGCCTTGACCGCGCCGCGCAGGTCGTCGCTCGCGTAGAGCGCGACATGAATGCCGATCGCGTCCACGTCGCGCCGCGGGCGCCACAGGAAGCTGAGCGTCTCGACGTCGGCGCGACCGGCGAAATGCCGCGTCTCGGAGACGTCGTACTGGACGTTCTGGTTCAGCAGGTAGATCGCGACGTCCTTCGGGTTGTCGGTGAATATCTGCAAATGGATGTCCGAATGCTCGTTCGCGGTGCCATTGAGCACCGCGCCCGTCACATACGGATTGAACTCGGCGAGCCGGCGCATCCAGTCGAGCGCGATCTCGCGCAGGCGGCGCAGTTCGTCCGGCTGCGTGTCGCTCTGGAACAAGGCGAGGTACTCGCGCAGTTCTTCCTCGATCAGGTCGTTATCCGGCAGCCATTCGCCGGCAACGCGCGAATCGCCGAACAGCTGGCGCGCAGCCTTGCGCTTCGCGCCGGCGTAATCGAGACCGTCCTCCGCGATCAGGCGGGCGGCGGACTGGGCGATTTCCTCGCGGGCGCGCCGCGGGTCGACAAGAGATTTGCGAGACATGATCCGGCAATCATACTCGATCGCCGCAGCGCCCGAACGCGGTGCGGCTGCGCGCCGCCCGCCGCGCCCGGCGGCATCCGCGCGCATCGTTCGGGCTGCCGGGCACGACGGGCCGTCAGTTACAATGACGGTCTTTGTGTCGCGGCGAAAGTCGTTGGCCGGGCGGCCTGTCCGGCGAGCCGCAGACCTTCCTTTCCGAATCGACGGCGCCCGGCGGCGCGAAAGCATTCATCTATGCACATCCACATTCTTGGCATCTGCGGCACCTTCATGGGCGGTCTCGCCGTGCTCGCGCGCGAGGCGGGCCACACGGTGACGGGTTGCGACGCGGGGGTCTATCCGCCGATGAGCACGCAGCTCGAGGCGCAGGGCATCACGCTGATCGAAGGCTACGGCGCCGAGCAGATCGACCTGAAGCCCGACCTGTTCGTGATCGGCAATGTCGTCACGCGCGGCAACCCGCTGATGGAGGCGATCCTCGATCGCGGCCTGCCGTATGTATCGGGTCCGCAATGGCTCGGCGAGCACGTGCTGGCCGGCAAGTGGGTGCTCGCGGTCGCGGGCACGCACGGCAAGACGACCACGTCGTCGATGCTCGCGTGGTTGCTGGAGGATGCCGGCCTGAACCCGGGCTTCCTGATCGGCGGCGTGCCGCTGAATTTCGGCGTGTCGGCGCGGCTGACCGATTCGAGCTTCTTCGTGATCGAGGCCGACGAATACGATACGGCGTTCTTCGACAAGCGCTCGAAGTTCGTCCACTACCGGCCGCGCACCGCAGTGCTCAACAACCTCGAATTCGATCACGCCGACATCTTCCCGGATCTCGCCGCGATCGAAACGCAATTCCATCATCTGGTGCGCACCGTGCCGGGCGTCGGCCGGATCGTCACGAACGGCCGCTCGGACGCGCTGGAGCGCGTGCTCGCGCGCGGCTGCTGGAGCGAGGTCGAGCGTTTCGGCGTCGACGGCGGCTGGCAGGCGCTGCCGGCCGAGGACGGCGTGCCGGTCGACGAACGGTTCGCGGTGTATTCGCAGGCCGAGCGCGTCGGTGAAGTCGCGTGGCAGGTGCAGGGCGACCACAACCGGATGAACGCGCTCGCGGCGATCGCCGCTGCGCGCCATGTCGGCGTGCCGCCCGCGCAGGCGGCGGAATCCCTCGCGGCGTTCCGCAACGTGAAGCGGCGCATGGAAGTGCGCGGCAGCGTGGACGGCGTGACCGTCTACGACGACTTCGCGCACCACCCGACCGCGATCGAGACCACGATCGCCGGCCTTCGTGCGCGCATCGGCCGCCAAAATTCCCGCATTCTCGCGGTGCTCGAGCCGCGTTCGAACACGATGAAGCTCGGCGTGATGAAGGCGCAACTGCCGGCCAGTCTGGCCGACGCCGATCTCGTGTTCGGCTACGGCGCGCCGACCGGGCGCGACGCGCTCGGCTGGAACCTGGGCGACGCGCTCGCGCCGCTCGGCGACAAGGCACGCGCGTTCGACGATCTCCACTTGCTGGTGAAGTCGGTCGTCGCGGCGGCGCGCCCCGGCGACCACGTGCTCGTGATGAGCAACGGCGGTTTCGGCGGCGTGCACCAGAAGCTGCTCGACGCGCTCGGGAGCCGCGCGTGATCCTGTACCTGCATGGGTTCCGGTCGTCGCCGGAGTCGCAGAAGTCGCGGCTGCTCGCGGCGCGCATGGCCGAGCTCGGCCGCATGCACGAGTGGCGATGCCCGTCGCTGTCGGTGTCGCCGCTCGACGCGATCGCCGTCGCGGAAGCGGAGGTGGCCGGTGCGCGCGACGTGACGGTGATCGGCAGCTCGCTCGGCGGCTACTACGCGACCTGGCTCGCCGAAAAGCACGGCTGGAAGGCGGTGCTGCTGAATCCGGCGATCGTGCCGCAGCGCGATCTCGAACAATATCTGGGCGAACAGCCGCTGTGGCACGGCGGCGGGTCGATCGTCGTCGAACGCCATCACCTGCGCGAGCTCGATGCGCTGCGCGTGCCGGCGATTTCGCGCCCCGAACGCTACTATCTGTTCGCGGCGACCGGCGACGAAGTGCTGGACTACCGCGAGATGCTCGCCCATTACCCGGGCGCGAAAACGCGGGTGATCGACGGCAGCGATCACGGAATCAGCGAATTTGCCGACTATGTCGACGACGTTCTCGCCTTTTGCGACGAAACGACGTCATGAACCCGGCGTCATGCCGATCGAATTCCCATCATCATCCGGCGCCGCCGACGCGGCGCCCGGCAGTCTGAACGAGAGTACTGAGTGAACGTTTTCTTCGAGGAATCGGGCAGTTTCAAGGCGGGCAGCGTGCTGTCGCGCCAGGGCGACGCGTTTCAGGTCGAGTTGCCCGGCGGGCGGCGGGCGAAGGTGCGCGCAAAGGACGTGCTGATCGAATTCGACAAGCCGGCCGCGGGCGAGCTGATGCAGGAAGCCGATACGGCCGCGCAGCAGATCGACCTGGATTTCCTGTGGGAATGCGCGCCGGCCGAGGAGTTCGCGTACACGGCGCTGGCCGCCGAGTACTTCGGCGCGACGTACGGCCCGGTCGAGCGCGCGGCGCTGGTGTTGCGGCTGCACGGCTCGCCCGTCTACTTCCGCCGCAAGGGGCGTGGCCAGTACCAGCGCGCGCCGGAAGAGCAGCTCAAGATGGCGCTCGCGTCGCTCGAGCGCAAGCGTCAGCAGGCGCTCGTCCAGGCGCAGTATGAAGAGGAACTGAAGGCCGGCAAGCTGCCGGAAGCGTTCGCGGGCAAGGTGCTCGGGATGCTGACGCGGCCGGACAAGAACGCGATCGAATACAAGGCGCTCGAGGCCGCGGCCGGCGCGCGCGGCGTGTCGCCGGCGCGGCTGATGCTGGACTGCGGCGGCATCGAGTCGCCGCGTGCGCTGCACGAGGCGCGCTTCCTCGCGGAATTCTTCCCGCACGGCACGGGCTTCCCGGCCGTCACGGTCGGCCCGCTGCCGGACGACCTGCCGCGCGCGGACGTCGAGGCGTTCTCGATCGACGACATCACGACGACCGAAATCGACGACGCTTTCTCGGTCGAGCACCTGTCCGACGGTCGCGTGCGGATCGGCGTGCACATCGCGGCGCCGGCGCTTGGCGTCGTGCGCGGCGATGCGGTCGACGCGATCGCGCGCGCGCGCCTGTCGACCGTCTACATGCCGGGCGACAAGATCACGATGCTGCCGGACGACGTCGTCGACGTATTCACGCTGAAAGAGGGCGATTACCGCCCGGCGCTGTCGCTGTACATCATCGTCAACCGCGAGACGCAGGACATCGTCGCGAACGAGACGCGCGCCGAACTCGTGTTCGTGAAGAACAACCTGCGCCACAACACGCTCGACGAGCTCGTCAACGAAGAGACGCTCGCGGCCGGCACCGGCGACTATCCGCACAAGGACGACATCGCCGTGCTGTGGCCGCTCGCGCAGGCGCTGTTCGAGAAGCGCCAGGTCGCACGCGCGGGCTACGGGCTGAAGCGCGAAGTGCAGCGCAACACCGACTACAACTTCTACGTCGAAGGCGAGCGCGTGTCGATCACGCCGCGCCGTCGCGGGTCGCCGCTCGACCTGATCGTGTCGGAGCTCGCGATCCTCGCGAACTCGACGTGGGGCGCGTTCCTGCACGATCACACGGTGCCCGGCATCTACCGCTCGCAGCGCGGCTTCGGCGCGCCGGGCCCGAAGCGCACGCGGATGCAGACGTCGGCCGCGCCGCACGAAGGTCTCGGCGTCGCGCAGTACGCATGGAGCACATCGCCGCTGCGCCGCTATGTCGACCTCGTGAACCAGTGGCAGCTGCTCGCGTGCGTGCAGCACGGCGTCACCGCGAAGCTCGCCGCACCGTTCAAGCCGAAGGACGCCGATCTGTACGCGGTCGTGCAGGGCTTCGACGACACCTATTCCGCGTACGCCGACTATCAGCGCCGGATGGAGTATTTCTGGTGCCTGCGCTGGCTCGCGCAGGAGCAGAAGAAGCACGTCGTCGCGAGCGTCGTGAAGGGCGATCTCGTGCGCCTCGAGGAAATTCCGCTGCTGTTGCACGTGCCGGGCCTCGGCGTGCACGCGCGCGGCACGCGCGTTCTGCTCGACGTGATGTCGCTCGACGAGCTGACGATCGAGGCGTCGGTGCGGCTGCTGAACGTGCTCGACGCGCCGACCGTGACGAGTGGCGATGCGGCGGATGAAGAAGAAGAGACTGAAGGCGGCGACGATACGCTGGTCGATGCGCAAGACGCGTCGGCGGAATCCGAGGCCGAAGCGCTGGCCGAGTCGGACGGCGTGACGGCCGAAGGCGGCGAGGCCGCGAACGCCAACAGCCAGGCAAGCGAAGAGGGGCGCGCATCATGAGCGCAGTCGCGTCGACGAGCGGTGCCGACCGCTACGTGGTGTTCGGCAATCCGGTGGCGCACAGCAAGTCGCCGTTCATCCACGCGCAGTTCGCCGCGCAGACGGGCGAGGCGATCGTCTACGAGCACCGGCTCGCGCCGGTCGACGGCTTCGAGGCCGCCGTGCGCGCGTTCATCGCCGAAGGCGGCCGCGGCGCGAACGTGACGGTGCCGTTCAAGCTCGACGCGCATGCGCTCGCCGACACACTGTCGCCGCGCGCGGCGGCGGCGGGCGCGGTGAACACGCTGCGCATCGACGCCGACGGCCGCATCCACGGCGACAACACCGACGGCGTCGGCCTCGTGCGCGACATCGAGTCGAATCTCGGCGTGTCGCTCGCGGGCGCGCGCATCCTGCTGCTCGGCGCGGGCGGCGCCGCGCGCGGCGTCGTGCTGCCGCTGCTCGACCGCGCGCCGCTGTCGATCACGATCGTGAACCGCACCGCGAGCAAGGCCGAGGCGCTCGTCGGCCAGTTCACGCAGGCCGCGCACGATGCGGGTTGCACGCTCGCGGGCGGCGGTCCCGACGTGGTGCGCGCGGAGCCGTACGACGTGGTGATCAACGCGACGGCCGGCAGCCTCGATGCGGCGCTGCCGGAGTGCGACGCGGCCGCGTTCGGCGCGGGCACGCTCGCGTACGACATGATGTACGGTGCGCAGCCGACCGTGTTCATGCAGCATGCGGCGTCGCTCGGCGCGCGCACGGCCGACGGGCTGGGGATGCTGGTCGAGCAGGCGGCCGAATCGTTCTTCATCTGGCGCGGCGTGCGGCCGGATGGTGCACCGGTGCTGGCCGCGCTGCGTCAGGCGCTCGCGGCGACCTGAGCGGAGCACGGCAGGTGGTGGCGGTAAGCGGCACGCAGCACGCGCGGACGATCAGCCCGACGCGCTGGATCGTCTATGCGGGTTCGGTGTTCGCGGGCGCATGGCTCGCGACGCAGCTGTTCTATCTCGTGCAGATCGCGCTGTGGTCGTTCGTGAATCCCGGTTCGACCGCGTTCATGCGCACCGATGCGTGGTGGCTGTCGCGCGACAAGCCGCCCGCGCAGATCCAGCACCGGTGGGTGCCGTACGACCAGATCTCGCGCAACCTGAAGCGCGCGCTGATCGCATCGGAGGATTCGACCTTCGCGACCAACAACGGCTACGACGTCGACGCGATCCTGCAGGCGTGGGAGAAGAACAAGGCGCGCGGCCGGATCGTCGCGGGCGGCTCGACGATCACGCAGCAGCTCGCGCGCAACCTGTTCCTGTCGCGCGAGAAGAGCTACATCCGCAAGGGGCAGGAGCTGATCATCACGTGGATGCTCGAGACGGTGCTCGACAAGGAGCGGATCTTCGAGATCTACCTGAATTCGGTCGAATGGGGGCGCGGCGTGTACGGTGCCGAGGCCGCCGCACGCTATTACTACAGGATTCCCGCGAGCCGGCTCGGCGCGTGGCAGTCGGCGCGCCTCGCGGTGATGCTGCCGAAGCCGCGCTGGTTCGACGCGCACCGCGGCTCGGCCTACCAGGCGCAGCGCGCGGCCGTGATTGCCCGCCGGATGGGCGCGGCCGAGCTTCCGCAATCGCAGTGAGCGGCGCGCTCGCGCCGTCGCATTGTCCGTTCTGTCGCCGGCGCGCCGATGGTGCGCTGCAGCGCATTCACGCCGCCCCCGTTTCGGGTCGCATCCATTAGACGAAATCGTCTATTTCGGTTTGCTGAGCAATGCCCGCGGCCGCGCGGCTTTGTTTGCCGATATGGCGCGAAAATCGCGGGGTTTTAGTGTTGCCGGGTAAACGCAAAAGCCGCTGAAAGCAACGTGAAATGCAACGGTTCGTGAATCGAAGCATTCCTGAAAGGTGTGCACTGCACCGAGCGCCGATCAAATATTTCCAAATTTTTCAAAGCCCACCCGCTCGCGTATATTGGCCAGCGCCTCGGCTTATCGGCCGCATTCGAGGCGGGGGGCGGCTTACCCGGCTGCTCGACACAAAAAACATACGAGAGAAGGAAAGCAACGATGCCAGCGAGCAAAGCGAAGCTGTTGTTGGGGGTTGTGTTCTCTTCGCTGATTCTGACGGCCTGCAACGACGACGTGACGTCGTCCGCCGCGGCAGGTGCCGACAATTCAGCCGATCCCGCCGCACAGGTGGACAGGCCGTACAACGATCCCAACAGTTATTCGTCGAGTGCGACCGCATCGCTCGACGCGTCCGCCGCGGTTGAAAAGGCCGCCATCACCCATCACCAGATCACGCTGAACGGCAAGACGATCCGTTACACGGCCACCGCCGGCCATCTCGTCGCACGCAATCCGCAGACGGGTGCGCCCGAAGCATCGTTCTTCTACGTCGCCTACACGGCCGACAACCAGCCTGCGGCGAAACGACCCGTCACGTTCCTGTACAACGGCGGCCCCGGTTCGGCATCGGTATGGCTGCATCTCGGCTCGTTCGGTCCGAAGCGGATCCAGACCGGTGACCCGAACGCGAACGCGTCGACGTTCCCGTTCGTCGACAACGCGGAGAGCCTGCTCGACACGACCGACCTCGTGTTCGTCGACGCGATCGGCACCGGCTTCTCCGAGGCGATCGCGCCGAACACGAACCAGACGTTCTGGGGCGTCGACCAGGATGGCGGCGCGTTCCGCGACTTCGTGACGCGCTACCTCGCCGCGAACCAGCGCAACGATTCGCCGAAGTACCTGTTCGGCGAATCGTACGGCACGCCGCGCACCGACGTGCTCGCGAACCTGCTCGAGACGGCCGGCGTGAAGCTCGCCGGCATCGTGCTGCAGTCGTCGATCCTGAACTACAACGCGAACTGCGACATGGCGAGCGACTATATCGGCAACTCGAACAACGGGTCGAGCCCGGTGAGCTGCGCGGGCTTCGTGCCGTCCTACGGCACCGTCGGCGCGTACTACCAGCTCGACAATCCGAACCCGTCGAGCCTGCCGCAGTATGCGGACCAGATGCGCCTGCTGACGGCCGGCAGCTACACGCCCGCCGTGAACGCGTATCTCGCGAGCCACACGCCGCCGTCGCCGACGCTCGTCACGACGATGGTGAATTCGACCGGCGTGAAGCAGTCGCTGTGGAATGCGGACTTCAACGTGGTTCCGACCTTCTTCGACAACAGCTTCCAGGTGGCGCTGATCCCGGGCACGCTGATCGGCCGCTACGACGCGCGCGTGAACGTGCCGTCGTCGAGCCCGCTCGCGGCGGACGGCGACCCGTCGAGCACGTTCATCACGAAGCCGTTCACCGACACGATCGGCAGCTACCTGCCGAACGTGCTGAAGTACAGCGCGCAGACGGCGTACTCGCTCAGCAGCAATGCGATCCAGACCTGGGACTGGACGCACGACGGCCTCGCAATGCCCGACACGATTCCCGATCTCGCGGCGGCGCTGACGCTGAATCCGTCGCTGAAGGTGCTGTCGCTGAACGGGTATCACGACATCGCGACGCCGTTCTACCAGACCGAGCTCGACCTCGCGCGGCTCGGGTCGCAACCGAACCTGACGATCAAGGACTATCAGGGTGGACACATGGTCTATCTCGACGATACGTCGCGTCCGCAGGAGAAGGCCGACCTCGTGACCTTCTACAACGCGGCCGCGCACTGATGCGACAGGCGGGCCTGGCGACGCGCGCCCGTGGTGGTGCCGGTCGCCGGCCGTCGACGACCTCATTCCAGACTGGAGCCTGACATGAAGAAACGTTTCATCGTCGTTGCCACGGCGCTCGCATGCGCCGGCGTTGCAGCATCCGTGTCCGCGTTCGCGCAGGCGAGCGACGCCGCCGCACCGGCGCGCGCACGCCAGGCGCAGCTCGGCGATCCGTACGTGCCGCCGGCGGCGCGCAAGCCGACTGCCGGCACGCAGACGACCGGCGCCGCGCTGCACGCGCAGGTGGTGCGCAAGCTCGCGCAGCAGTTCGGCGCGGCCGACTCGAAGAACACCGGTTCGATCACCGAAGCGCAGGCGCGCGCGGCCGGCCTCGGCTATGTCGCGAACCACTTCCGGCAGATCGACGCGAGCGGCAGCGGCCGCGTGTCGTTCTCCGACGTGCAGCGCTACATGCAGGCGCGCAGCACGAACCAGCAGTAAGCGCGGCGCATGCGGGCAAACGGGGGCGGAACCTGCGACGCGGCGGGTTCCGCCCCCGTGCACATGGCGCGGCCGTTTCCCGTGGCTGTCGCGGCTTTCCGCCAAATTCTCATTATCTGGACAGTGCACTCAAATATTGGAGACGAGTGCGTGCGCTCCTACAATCCGAAGCACATCGACCGCTTCGGACCCACGCATCGCGCGGCGCCCGACGCACACGGAGACACATTCCATGAAATTCGCCGGGCGCTTTCCTCGGTGCATCGACCGCCGCCTCGCCGCGACGCCGGACACCGTGCCGGCCTCGCGACAGCGGCTTCACCGATTCCGTTGAAGCAGCCTGTTCCATGACCAAGATGCCTGATTCCCTTGCCTTCGACGCCCGGCGCGCGACGCCGGACGATGCGCCGCTCACCGACAGCATCGGCGCGACCAGCACGCCGCTCGACCTTGCCGCGCAGCAGGCCGGCACGCAGACGCTGCTGCGCGGTCTCGCGATCCTCGAAGCGATCGCGAACGGTGCGCGCGACATGCGTGCGATCGGCGCCGCGCTCGGCACGACGCGCAGCACGACGCACCGTCTCGTCAGCAGCCTCGTGCAGGCGCGCTACCTGCGCCAGGTGCAGGGCGGCTACCTGCTCGGCCCGAAGCTGATCGAGCTCGGCACCATCGCGCTCGAACAGATGCCGCTCACGGCGGTGGCGAGGCCGCACCTCGAAGCGCTCGCGGAAGCGACGCTCGACACGATCCACCTCGGCGTACGCGACGGCGACGACGTGCTGTACATCGACAAGATTCCCGGCACGCGCGGCCTCGAGATGCGTTCGCGGGTCGGCCACCGGATGCCGCTCGCGTCGACCGGCATCGGCAAGGCGATGATGCTCGACCTCGATCCGGACCTGTGGCGCTCGCTGTTCGAGGCCGCGCGGCGCGCGCTGGCCGGCGTCAATTTCAAGCCGGACAACCGGCCCGAGACGAGCGCGTTCCTGCAGCGCATGGCGCATTACGCGGCCGGCGGCTACACGTTCGATCTCGAGGAAAACGAAGCGTCGATCCGCTGCGTGGCCGCACCGATCCGCGACGCATCGGGCGCGGTCGTCGCGGCCGTGTCGGTCGCGAGCACGATTCCGTACATGCCGCACGACCGGATGGACGAACTGATTCCGCTCGTGCAGCGCGAAGCGCGAGCCATTTCCGCGGAACTGGGCTGGAGCCCGCCGCAGGGTACCCGCAGGATCAAACGATGACCAATTCGACCCGGCTCGCTCCGGATGCCAACTCCGCCGCCCCGTCGCTGATCGCGCTCGACTGGGGCACGACGTCGCTGCGCGCCTATCTGTTCGACGCGCACGGCGCGCTGATCGACACGCGCAGCCGCGCGGCGGGCGTGATGCACGTGCCGGCCGGCGGCGCGCGTGCGTTCGAGGTCGTGTTCGAGGAAGCGTGCGGCGACTGGCTCGACCGCGCGCCGGGCGTGCCGGTGCTGGCCGCCGGGATGGTCGGCAGCGCGCAGGGCTGGCGCGAGGCGCCGTACGTCGCGGTGCCGGCCGGCGCGGACGCGCTGGTCGCGGGCCTCGTCACGGTGACGACGTCGCGTGGCACGACGGTGTCGATCGTGCCCGGCGTGATTGTGACGGGCGAGTTGCCCGACGTGATGCGCGGCGAAGAAACGCAGATATTCGGCGCACTCGCGAACGATCCCATGCTTGGCGCTGATCATTCAGGGGTACTGATCGGATTGCCGGGCACCCATGCGAAGTGGGCGTGGCTGAAGGACGGGCTCATCGAGCGCTTCCAGACTTTCATGACGGGCGAGCTGTACGCCGCGCTGCGCGACCACACGATCCTCGGCCGCACGATGCGGGCGAGCGCGTCGCCCGACCGAGCGGCATTCGCGCGCGGCGTGGCGGTAGCCCGCGGCGCGCAGCGCACGGGGCTGCTCGCGACGATCTTCAGCACGCGCACGCTTGGCCTGACCGACCGGCTCGCGCCCGATGCGCAGGGCGACTACCTGTCCGGCCTGCTGATCGGCCATGAGCTCAACGCGCTCGACGCGATGCTCGCGGAGCGCGGCGTCGCGCTCGCGAACCAGCCGCTGCTGCTGATCGGCGACGACGGATTGTGTGCACGCTACGTCGACGCGCTGCGCGTGTTCGGCTGCACGCATGCGCGCGTCGTCGCACAGGCGACCGAACGCGGCATGTGGTGGATCGCGTCGCGCGCCGGACTCGTGCGCGCGGACGGCGAACCCGTCTGCGCCGACCAATGAACTGCTTGAAGAGGAACTGCCGATGTCGTCCGACCTTACGCTGCCCGCGCCGTACACGCCGCACGCCGCATTGATGCGCGCCTTCGACGCGTGCCCGCTGATCGCGATCATGCGTGGCATCACGCCCGCCGACGCGGCCGACCACGGCCATGCGCTGTATGAAGCCGGCTTCCGGATCGTCGAGGTGCCGCTCAACTCGCCCGAGCCGTTCGACAGCATCGCGGCGCTGCGTCGCGCGTTGCCGGACGACATGATCGTCGGCGCGGGCACCGTGCTGCGCGCCGAATTCGTCGATCGCGTGCAGGACGCGGGCGGCACGCTGATCGTGATGCCGCACAGCGACGCGGCCGTGATCCGCCGCGCACGTGAGCGCGGCCTCGCGAGCTCGCCGGGCGTCGCGACGCCGACCGAGGCGTTCGCGGCGCTCGCGAACGGTGCCGACGTGCTGAAGATGTTCCCGGCCGAGCAGCTCGGCCTGCACGTCGTGAAGGCGTGGCGCGCGGTGATCGACCGTGCGGTGCCGCTGATCCCGGTCGGCGGAATCTCGCCGGACAACATGCAGCCGTTCCTCGCGGCCGGTGCCAATGGCTTCGGGCTCGGCTCGGCGCTGTACCGGCCCGGCCAGTCGGCGGACGCGACCGCGGCGAACGCGCGTGCGTTCCAGGCCGGCCTGCGCGCGGCGCGCGGCGGAGTCGCATGATGGGACGCCTCGCGGGCAAGGTCGCGATGGTGACGGGCGCGGGCCGCGGGATCGGTGCCGCGATCGCGCACGCGTTCGCGCGCGAGGGTGCGGCCGTCGCGCTCGTCGACCTCGACTTCCCGCAGGCGCAGCACACGGCCGCCGCGATCGCGCGCGACATCGACGGCGCGCGCGTGCTGGCGCTGCATGCGGACGTCGCGCGGCAGGCGTCGGTGCGCGATGCGCTCGCGCAGACCGAAGCGGCGTTCGGCCCGCTCGACGTGCTGGTGAACAACGCGGGCATCAACGTGTTCGCCGATCCGCTGACGATGACGGACGACGACTGGCGCCGCTGCTTCGCGGTCGATCTCGACGGCGTGTGGCACGGTTGCCGCGCGGCGCTGGAAGGGATGGTCGAGCGCGGTCACGGCAGCATCGTGAACATCGCGTCGACGCATGCGTTCCGGATCATCCCGGGCTGCTTTCCGTACCCGGTCGCGAAGCACGGCGTGCTGGGCCTCACGCGTGCGCTCGGCATCGAATACGCGGCGCGCAACGTGCGCGTGAACGCGATCGCGCCGGGCTACATCGAGACGCAGCTCACGCGCGACTGGTGGGATGCGCAGGCCGATCCGGCCGCGGCGCGCGCCGAGACGCTCGCGCTGCAGCCGATGAAGCGGATCGGCAAGCCGGAGGAGGTCGCGATGACGGCCGTGTTCCTCGCGTCCGACGAGGCGCCGTTCATCAATGCCGCGTGCATCACCGTCGACGGCGGGCGCGCGGCGCTGTACCACGACTGACGCAACGATTCGAAAGACCGCACGTGCGACGGCCGCGCGCACGCTGCGTCGAAACCAACAAGCGGCTGCATCCTGTTCGATGAAGACAAGGAGACACTGGAGATGAAACGCAGAACGTTCGTAACGCTGGCCGCCGCGGCCGCGGTGGTGATGGGCAGCCCGGTTGCGCACGCGGCCGATCCGGTCAAGATCGGTTTCCTCGTGAAGCAGCCGGAAGAGCCGTGGTTCCAGGACGAATGGAAATTCGCCGAGATGGCCGCGAAGGACAAGGGCTTCACACTCGTGAAGATCGGTGCGCCGTCGGGCGAGAAGGTCATGAGCGCGATCGACAACCTGTCCGCGCAGAAGGCGCAGGGTTTCATCATCTGCACGCCCGACGTGAAGCTTGGGCCGGGCATCGTCGCGAAGGCGAAGTCGCACAACCTGAAGATGATGACGGTCGATGACCGCCTTGTCGACGGCACGGGCAAGCCGATCGAAGCGGTCCCGCACATGGGGATTTCCGCCTACAACATCGGCAAGCAGGTCGGCGACGGCATCGCGGCCGAGATCAAGAAACGCGGCTGGAACATGAAGGACGTCGGCGCGATCGACATCACCTACGAGCAGCTGCCGACCGCGCACGACCGCACGAGCGGCGCGACCGACGCGCTGGTCGCGGCCGGCTTCCCGAAGGCGAACGTGATCGCGGCGCCGCAGGCGAAGACCGATACCGAGAACGCATTCAACGCGGCGAACATCGCGCTCACGAAGAACCCGCAGTTCAAGCATTGGGTCGCGTACGGCCTGAACGACGAGGCCGTGCTCGGCGCGGTGCGCGCGGCCGAAGGGCGCGGCTTCAAGGCGGACAACATGATCGGCATCGGCATCGGCGGTTCCGAATCGGCGCTGAACGAGTTCAAGAAGCCGCAGCCGACGGGCTTCTACGGCACCGTGATCATCAGCCCGAAGCGCCACGGCGAGGAAACCTCCGAGCTGATGTACGCGTGGATCACGCAGGGCAAGGCACCGGCGCCGCTGACGCTGACGACGGGCATGCTCGCGACGCGCGACAACGTGTCGAAGGTGCGCGACGAGATGGGGCTCGCATCGAAGTAAGCGGCCCGCCGGCTGCCGCGGCGATGCGGCGGCCGGCGGTCGATCGATCCGGAAGTGGGGGAGACGACGTGTCAGCGGCACTGCGTTTTGACAATATCGGCAAGGTATTTCCCGGCGTGCGCGCACTCGACGGCATCTCGTTCGACGTGCACGCGGGCGAGGTGCATGGCCTGATGGGCGAGAACGGCGCGGGCAAGTCGACGCTGCTGAAGATTCTCGGTGGCGAATACCAGCCCGATGCGGGCAGCGTGCTGGTCGACGGCCAGCCCGTGCATTTCTCGAGTGCGGCCGCATCGATCGCGGCCGGCATTGCGGTGATTCACCAGGAGCTGCAGTACGTGCCCGACCTGACGGTCGCGGAGAACCTGCTGCTCGGCCGCTTGCCGAATGCGCTCGGCTGGGTGAGGAAGGGGGAGGCGAAGCGCCACGTGCGCGAGCGGCTGGCCGCGATGGGCGTCGATCTCGATCCCGACGCGAAGCTCGGGCGGCTGTCGATCGCGCAGCGGCAGATGGTCGAAATCTGCAAGGCGCTGATGCGCAACGCGCGCGTGATCGCGCTCGACGAACCGACCAGCTCGCTGTCGCATCGCGAGACCGAGGTGCTGTTCAAGCTCGTCGATGACCTGCGCGCGCAGGGCCGCGCGCTGATCTACATCTCGCACCGGATGGACGAGATCTACCGGCTGTGCGATGCCTGCACGATCTTTCGCGACGGGCGCAAGATCGCGTCGCACGCGTCGCTCGACGACGTGCCGCGCGAGCGGCTGGTTGCGGAGATGGTCGGGCGCGAGATCTCGGATATCTACCATTACGCGCCGCGCACGCTCGGCGACGTGCGGTTTTCCGCCGAAGGGGTCGACGGCGCCGCGCTGCGCGAACCCGCGAGCTTCTCGGTGCGCGCGGGCGAGATCGTCGGCTTCTTCGGGCTGGTCGGCGCGGGGCGCAGCGAACTGATGCAGCTCGTGTACGGCGCGGACCGCCGGCGCGCGGGCGTGCTCATGCTCGACGGCCGGCGCATCGACGTGAAGCGCACCGGCGACGCGATCCGCCACGGCATCGTGCTGTGCCCGGAGGATCGCAAGGAGGAAGGGATCATCGCGATGGCGTCGGTCGCGGAGAACATCAACATCAGCTGCCGCCGTCATTCGCTGCGCGCAGGGCTCTTTATCGACCGCAAGACCGAAAGCGAAACGGCCGACCGCTTCATCCAGCGGCTGAAGATCAAGACGCCGAACCGGCGGCAGAAGATCCGCTTCCTGTCGGGCGGCAACCAGCAGAAGGCGATCCTGTCGCGCTGGCTCGCGGAGCCCGACCTGAAGGTCGTGATCCTCGACGAGCCGACGCGCGGCATCGACGTCGGCGCGAAGCACGAGATCTACGACGTGATCTACCGGCTCGCGGAGCGCGGCTGCGCGATCGTGATGGTGTCGTCGGAACTGCCGGAGGTCCTCGGCGTGTCCGACCGCATCGTCGTGATGCGGGAACGGCGGATCGCGGGCGAGCTGCCGCGCGATCAGGCGAACGAGCACGCGGTGCTGAGCCTCGCGTTGCCGCAGACGAGCGCCGTCGAGGCGGCCTGACGCGGTTTTGGGTCGCCCCGCGCGACGCACGACATTCGAATCGATCACGCGCGGCGCGGGCCGCGCGATGCAGGAGCAGGAGACACAACCATGCAAGTCAGGGAAAACCTCGCCAGCGCAGTCGTGAAGCCGTCGGCCGACGCGCTGGTTCCGCAGCAGAGCGACCGCCAGAAGTGGTGGCAGCACCTCGCCGAATACAGCCTGATCGCGATCTTCGCGGTGATGTTCTTGACGATGTCGCTGACGGTCGATCACTTCTTCTCGATCGACAACATGCTTGGCCTCGCGCTGTCGATCTCGCAGATCGGCATGGTCGCGTGCACGATGATGTTCTGTCTGGCCTCGCGCGACTTCGACCTGTCGATCGGCTCGACCGTCGCGTTCTCGGGCGTGCTGTGCGCGATGGTGCTGAACGCAACCGACAACACCTTCGTCGCGATCGTCGCGGCGGTCGCGGCGGGTGCCGCGATCGGCTTCGTGAACGGCGCGGTGATCGCGTACCTGCGCATCAACGCGCTGATCACGACGCTCGCGACCATGGAAATCGTGCGCGGGCTCGGCTTCATCGTGTCGAAGGGGCAGGCGGTCGGCGTGTCGTCGGATACGTTCATTGCGCTCGGCGGGCTCACGCTCTTCGGCGTGTCGCTGCCGATCTGGGTCACGCTGCTGTGCTTCATCGTGTTCGGCGTGCTGCTGAACCAGACGGTGTACGGCCGCAACACGCTCGCGATCGGCGGCAACCCCGAGGCGTCGCGGCTCGCGGGGATCAACGTCGAACGCACGCGCGTGGTCATCTTCCTGATCCAGGGTGCGGTGACGGCGCTCGCCGGCGTGATCCTCGCATCGCGCATCACGTCGGGCCAGCCGAACGCCGCGCAGGGCTTCGAGCTGAACGTGATCTCCGCGTGCGTGCTCGGCGGCGTGTCGCTGATGGGCGGCCGCGCGACGATCTCGGGCGTCGTGATCGGCGTGCTGATCATGGGCACCGTCGAGAACGTGATGAACCTGCTGAACATCGACGCGTTCTACCAGTACCTGGTGCGCGGCGCGATCCTGCTCGCGGCCGTGCTGCTCGACCAGTTGAAGAACCGCGGCGTACGCGACTGACCGATTCCACGGAGACGATTCGCATGACCATCGAAACTTCCGCGCAGGAGCCGCGCGCCGCGAGCGACGCGCGCTATGCGCGCTACCCGAGCCTCGCGGATCGCGCGGTGCTGATCACGGGCGGCGCGACCGGCATCGGCGCATCGTTCGTCGCGCATTTCGCGCGGCAGGGCGCGCGCGTCGCGTTCGTCGACCTCGACGCGGACGCGGGCGCCGTGCTGGCGGAGCGCCTCGCGCATGAGCAGGACGTCCGCCATGCGCCGCTGTTCCTCCCGTGCGACCTGACCGACATCGACGCGCTGCGCCGCACGATCGACGCGATCCGCGCACGGATCGGCGCGATCGCGGTGCTCGTGAACAACGCGGCGAACGATACGCGCCATGCGATCGGCGACGTGACGCCTGCCTCGTTCGACGCGGGCATCGCGGTGAACCTGCGCCACCAGTTCTTCGCCGCGCAGGCGGTGATCGACGACATGAAGCAGCAGGGCGGCGGCGCGATCATCAATCTCGGCTCGATCAGCTGGATGCTGAAGAACGGCGGCTATCCCGTCTACGTGATGGCGAAGGCGGCCGTGCAGGGGCTCACGCGCGGCCTCGCGCGCGATCTCGGCCCGTGCGGGATTCGCGTGAACTCGCTGGTGCCCGGCTGGGTGATGACCGACAAGCAGCGCAGGCTGTGGCTCGACGACGCGGGCCGTGCGGCGATCAAGGCCGGCCAGTGCCTCGACGCCGAGCTGCTGCCGGACGATCTCGCGCGCATGGCACTGTTTCTCGCGGCCGACGACAGCCGGATGATCACCGCGCAGGACGTGGTGGTCGACGGCGGCTGGGCCTGACTGACTGTTCGCGTTCGCGCGAAGCCGCGCGACGACCCGTATCGTTTCATCGACGAAGGAAAGGAGCTCACCATGACCGCTACGTCCTCGCGCGCGTCGTCCACGAGCCAGTCGCGCCGCGCGCGCCTGGCCGCCGCCGCGCAGCCGGTCAGCGCCGGCCCGCAAACCGCGTCGTTCGCACAGGGCATCGGCGCCGCGCATGCGGCGGCCGTCACGCTGTCGAACGCGTCGCTGCGGCTCGACGTGCTGCCGCACCTGGGCGGCGGCATCGCGCGCTTCGACTGGCGCGGCGACCACGGCGCGCTGCAGCCGGTGTTCCGCCGCTGCGAGCACCCGGAAACGGCGACGGACCCGAACGAGCTCGCGTGCTATCCACTGCTGCCTTACTCGAACCGGATCGGCAATGGCCGCTTCGAATGCGACGGGCGCAGTATCGCGGTGCCGCGCAACCGCCGCGACGAACCGCTGCCGATCCACGGCGACGGCTGGCTCGCGCCGTGGCAGGTGGACGACGCGACCGACACGACGCTGCAGCTGTCGCTCGATCGCACGAGCGGCGCGCCGCATGCGTTCCGCGCGATCCAGTCGTTCGCGCTCGACGACGCGACGCTGTCGATCGCGCTGACGATCGAGAACGCGGGGCGCGCGCGGCTGCCGTTCGGGCTCGGCGTGCATCCGTTCCTGGTGCGCGACGACGCGACCGAGCTGGCCGCGGCCGCCGGCGGGTTGTGGCTGTCCGGCGCCGATTTCCTGCCGGTGCGGCATGTGAGCGTGCCGCCGGCCTGGCAGTTCGGCGTCGCGTATCCGTTGCCGGCGACGCTCGTCAATCATGCATTCACCGGCTGGGGCGGCCATGCGACGGTGAGCTGGCCGCGCCGCGGGCTGTCGCTGACGGTCGCGGCCGACGCCGATGCGTACGTGCTCTATACGCCGCCCGGCGAGGCGTTCTTCTGTTTCGAGCCGGTCGATCATCCGATCAATGCGGTGAACCTGCCGGGCGGCGCGGCCGCGCACGGGATGACGCTGCTCGCGCCGGGCGAGCGGCTCACGCGGCGTTTCGCGTTCACCGTCGAGCGGGCCGATGCGCGCGTCGATGCGACCGCGCGCGAGGGACGCCGGCGACGCGGGTAAAATACGCGGTCTACCAACGGTTTGCCGCGAGAACCCGCCATGTCTTCCCCGCTTACTTTCATCGAATCGCTGCGCGCCGCGTGGCAGCGCACGAATTCGCTGCTGTGCGTCGGCCTCGATCCCGAGCCGTCGCGTTTTCCCGTGCAGTTCGACGGCCAGCCCGACGCGATCTTCGAATTCTGCCGGCAGATCGTCGACGCGACCGCGCAGTATGCGAGCGCCTTCAAGCCGCAGATCGCGTACTTCGCCGCGCATCGCGCGGAAGATCAGCTCGAACGCCTGATCGCACACATCCACCTCCAGCATCCGGGCCTGCCCGTGATCCTCGACGCGAAGCGCGGCGACATCGGCAGCACCGCCGAGCAGTACGCGCGCGAAGCGTTCGAGCGCTATCGCGCGGACGCGGTCACCGTGAACCCGTACATGGGCTACGACTCGGTCGAGCCGTACTTCGAGCATGACGGCAAGGGCGTGATCGTGCTGTGCCGCACGTCGAACCCGGGCGGCTCGGACCTGCAGTTCCTCGACACCAACGGCCGGCCGCTGTACCAGGTCGTCGCGGATCTCGCGGCGAACAAGTGGAACGCGAAGAACGGCCAGCTCGGCCTCGTGGTCGGCGCGACCTTCCCGAACGAAATCGAGATCGTGCGCGGGATCGTCGGCGACATGCCGCTGCTGATTCCCGGCATCGGCGCGCAGGGCGGCGACGTGCAGGCGACCGTCAACGCGGGCCGCACGGCTGACGGCACCGGGATGATGATCAACTCGTCGCGCGCGATCCTGTACGCGAGCAACGGCGAGGATTTCGCCGAAGCCGCGGCGCTCGCCGCGCAGAAGACGCGCGATACGATCAACGCGCATCGCTGACCTACCGGCCGCCCGTCAGGGTGGCCGCTCGCCGCGCCCGCGCTCGCGGGCCGCGCGCCTTCCTCGCGTGTTTGCCGCCCTGGCGCACGCGAACAACTTCCCGTCGCTTCCGTACCGCATGTCGGCAATTTGGTCGCGCGATGCTCCCGTTTGTCATCGATCCGTAACCAAAATGTCAAGAAAGGGAGCGACGCCATGCCCAAGCTGTCCCGACGTCTTTTGAGCGCGCTTGCCGCGTCGTTGTGCATGACGTTCGCCCACGCGGCGGACCTGTCGCACTGGCCGGCGGACAGCGCGAAGGCGCTGAACGCGATGCTCGCCGAGCACGCGCATCGCGGCGACTACGCGGTGTTCGACGCCGACAACACGACCTATCGCTACGACCTCGAGGAATCGCTGCTGCCGTATCTCGAGAACCACGGCGTGCTCACGCGCGAGTCGCTCGACCCGTCGCTGAAGCTGATCCCGTTCAAGGATTCCGCCGACTACAAGGAATCGCTGACGAGCTATTACTACCGGCTCTGCGAGATCGACGACCTGGTCTGCTACCCGTGGATCGCGCAGGCGTTCGCGGGGCTGTCGCTCGCGGACCTGAAGCGCCACGTCGACGCGATGCTCGCCGACGGCAAGCCGGTGCCGATCCGCTACTGGCAGGGCGACAAGGTCGTCGACGGCACGGCGAACCCGCCGCGCTTCTTCCGCGGGATGCAGGAGCTGTACAACGCGCTGCGCGAGAACGGGATCGAGGTCTACGTGATGACGGCCGCGCACGAGGAGCTCGCGCGGCTCGTGCTGGCCGATCCGAAATACGGCTACAACGTGAAGCCGCAGAACGTGATCGGCGTGACGACGCTGCTGCGCAACCCGGCGACGGGCGCGCTGACCACGTCACGGCTGCAGATCAAGGCCGGCAAGTACGACGAGGCCGCGAACCGCGAGCTCGTGATCACGCCGTTCCTGATGAACCCGATGACGTGGTACGAAGGCAAGCTCGGCTCGATCGCCGGCTGGATCGATCAGTGGAAGAAGCCGGTGCTCGTCGCGGGCGACACGCCGAAATCCGACGGCTACATGCTGCTGAACGCGACCGACGTCGCGCGCGGCGGCGTGCGCGTGTGGGTGAACAAGAAGGACAAGCAGATGGCGCAGATCCGCGCGTGGTCGGACGAATCCGCCGCGCAGCAGAAGGCGCTCGGCCTGCCGGTCACGGCGGACAAGAACTGGATCGTCGTGAAGCCCGACGCGATCCAGTAAGCGGCCAGGGGCGCTGGCCGCCCCCGCCGTGGCCGCGGCGGATCAGCCTTCGCGCTCGTCGAGCAGCTTCAGCAGCCCGCGCAGCGCATGTGCGGCCGCCTGCGTGCGGATCTGCTCGCGGTCGCCCTTGAACACGAGCGTCTCGACGTCGGTATGCAGCCGGTTGCTCCACCCGAACGACACGGTGCCGACCGGCTTCTTCTCGCTGCCGCCCGCCGGGCCGGCGATGCCGGTGACGGATAGCGCGACCTGCGCGCGGCTGTTGCGCAGCGCGCCTTCGGCCATCGCGCGCGCGACCGGTTCGCTGACGGCGCCGTGTTTGTCGATCAGGTCGGGCGGCACGCCGATCATCTCGGTCTTGGCCTGGTTCGAATAGGTGACGAAGCCGCGCTCGAACCACTGGCTGCTGCCGGAGATGTCGGTGATCGCGGCGGCGATCATGCCGCCGGTGCAGGATTCGGCGGTGGCGAGCGACAGGTGCTCGTCACGCAGCTTGTTGCCTGCGCGGATCGCAAGCTGGTGGACGACGGAATCGGTTGGCATGCGCGTCGGGAAACGGGAGTCGGGAAATCGGTCAGCCGATGACGGAGCGCCACAGGGCGATCACGAGCAGCGTCATGAACGCGGCGATCAGGTCGTCGACCATGATGCCGAGCCCGCCTTTCACGCGGCGGTCGAAATAGCGGATCGGCGGCGGCTTGAGCATGTCGAAGCAGCGGAACACGACGAAGGCCCACAGCTGGCCGACGAAGGTCGCCGGCGTGACGAACAGCATCACGAGCCAGATCGCGACGATTTCGTCCCAGACGACGGGGCCCGGATCGGTCGTGCCCATCCTGCGCGCGGTGAAACCGGTGACCCACGTGCCGGCGACGAACCCGACCGCGATCAGCGCCCACCATTGCGGCACCGTCAGGTAGCGGTTGAGCACGACGAACGTCAGCCAGCCGAACAGCGAGCCGAACGTGCCGGGCATGAACGGCGCGAGCCCGCTGCCGAAGCCGAGCGACACGATGTGCGCCGGGTGCGACAGCATGAAGCGCGCAGTGACGCGCGGCGGCGTGTTGCGGGCGGCGTCGGGCGCGGCCGCGGGTTGCGCGGGCGTCGGGTCAGTCTGCATGGAAGTGGTCGAAACCGTGCAACGTGAGGGTCAGGGGCGCGCCGGCGGCATCGCGCCACGCGATCGCGGGCTGCTCCGCCGGCGAGGACAACGCGCGTATTGTACCGATTCGCGTGACCGGTACGCCGGCGCTTGCGCCGGCTGCCTCGACCGCCGCGCGGGCCGCGACCGGCGCGGTGAAGCACAGCTCGTAGTCGTCGCCGCCGGCCAGCGTGCAGCGGCGCTGCACGTCGGCCGGCAGCGTCGCGAGCGCCGCGGAGCGCGGTACCGCGTCGGCGTCGATCTCGGCGCGCACGTTCGAGCGCGTCAGGATGTGCTGCAGGTCGCCGGCGAGACCGTCGGAAAGGTCGAGCGCCGCGTGCGCGACGCCGGC
>NZ_JSZN01000010.1:0-140322 GCF_000801975.1 Burkholderia sp. A9
TTGCGCCACCAGCTGCAGCCCGTTGACGAACCGAATGTCAGGCCGCCACAGCCCGCGAACGAACCTGATTCTGGAACGCGCGTATTACCGGAGCCGCCGCCGGACAGCACGGCCGCATCGGCGTGGCCGCCGATCACGGCGATGTGCGACAGCGCCGACGCCGCCAGCGGCAACTGGTTTCCGTCGTTCTTCAGAAGTACGATCGACTGCTCGGCGACGCCCTGCGCGAACCGGTTCGCGGCTGCGAAATCGATCGTGCCGCCGCCCTTGGCCGGATCGTCCATCACGCCGACACGGATCATCACTGAGAGCTTGCGGCGCACCATGTCGTCGAGCCGCGCGGTTGACACCGAGCCGTTCGCGATCGCCTGCTTCACGGCGGCTGGCGTGAAGTACGTGCTTGGTGCGACGTCTTCTTCCTCGTCGAGCCCGGCGTTGATCGCGGCAGCGGTGCTGTGCGTCGCACCCCAGTCGGATTGCACCTGGCCCTGGAAGCCCCATTCGTTCTTCAGCACGTCGTTCAGCAGGTGATTGCTCTCGCACGCGTACGTGCCGTTCAGGCGGTTGTAGCTGCACATCACGCTGCCGGGCTGCCCGCGCTTCGCGGCGATCTCGAACGGCAGGAGGTATAGCTCGCGCAGCGTACGTTCGTCGATCTGGCTATTGCCGCCGTAACGGTTATGTTCCTGTTCGTTGCCGGCATAGTGCTTGATGGTTGCGATGACTTTTTGTCGCTGAGTGGACCGGATCCGCTCCGAGAGCAAGTCCCCGGCAAGCAGTGGATCCTCGCCGAGATATTCGAACAGCCGACCACCGCGCGGCTCGCGCGCGAGGTTGGTGCCGCCGCCGAGCCCCATGCCGAAACCTTGCGCGCGCAACTGGATCGCGACCTGCTTTCCGTAGTCGTACGACAATCGGCGATCCCAGCTCGCGGCGACGGCGATCGTCGCTGGGAACGTCGAGCTGGTTTGCCAGCCGCTACCGGAACCGGTTGCCGAATCGACCATGTCGAGATCGGGAATGCCGAGCCGCGGCACGCCCTGGATGTAGCCTGCACCACCTCCGGGAACCTGAAACATTCCGTATTGCGAATGTATGAACTGAAGTTTCTCGTCCAATGTCATGTTTCGCACGAGCAGGTCGGCGCGTTGCTGCGCCGCGGACGACGCGAACGCGTCGGTGACATCGCCCTGTGAGTTGAAGTCAGCGTTGGCCGCGTAGGCGTTGGTGCAGAGGATCGCTGCCAGCACGGCGGCCGGCCAGAGTTTGTTCCGCATATTTCTCTCCGTGTTGATGTTGCTCGTTGTTCGAATGAGGTTCTGGAGTTGCACGCGTCCGATGGATTCGCATCGAACGCATTCGGCTGACAATGCGGGGTGATGTGGCGTCGGCATGCCAGATCAGGCGAGGAGCCGCTACGGCCGGTTAAGTCCGAACGGTTGACGCGGGTGCCTACGTACGGGCCGCCCGGCGTTGCCGAATCGGATGTAGCGATTCTCTGCAGTGGCCAATGGTAGGTGTGTAGTCTCGCTACGGCAATGGTATTTCTACTGACGAGTAGGTTTTTTATTTTTCGTGGTGGACCGGCGAAAAAATGACGGTCGTCGTTGCCGATTACGTCGCGTGGAAGAGTAAGAAGTACCCGTGCGGGACGCTCTTAGGAAGTATGCCGGTGCACATCGCTAACTTACTGTAAGCGCGAGACCAGTCCCGTCTAGGAACGTTCGATGACGACGCCGGCGTGCTGCAGGCGGACGCGTTCGCTGGCTACGCTGAGTTGTACCGCCACGACTGCGTCCAGGAAACTGCCTGCATGGCGCACGCGCGCCGTAAGAGCCGCGATCTGCATGCCGTGCGTCCCAACGACGTGACGGAAGAGGCGCTGCGCCGGATCTGCGCGGCTCTACAAGCTCGAAGAGCAGATCCGCGGCAAGCCACCTGATGAAGGACGTAGCGTGCGCCAGGCGCGAGCGGTGCCGCTGCTTGACGACATGAAGCGGTGGTGTGAAGCGATGCTTGCCACGCTCTCTGCGAAATCCGACACGACCAAGGCGATTCGGTACGCAGCTGAAACGTTGCCCGTCGTTCATCTACTACTGCAGCGACGGGCGTGCGGAGATCGACAACCTGATCGCCGAGCGAGCACTGCGCGGCGTCGCCCTCGGCAGACGGAATTACTTCTTCGCCGACGCCGACTCCGCTGGCGAACGTGCCGCCGAAATGTATAGCTTGATCGGCCCGGCATGGCTGAACGGCCTCGATCCCGAGGCGTATCTCGCCTATGTGCTCGAGCGCATCGCCGACCATTCGATCAACCGCATCGACGAGCTGTTGCCGTGGAACGCGGCGCCGTCACTGCCGTCTACTGCTCACGCCGAGCTCATCCGCTAGCATTGCGATTCTCCTACCGTCAACGACCTACGCTGCCGTGCTGATCGAGTGCTTACGAGGTGAATTGGATCGCTGCGAAAGTGGAGGAGACTTGTTTCTTGACTATCGGCGCAGAAGGCCATGGATATTCACAAAGTGGCCATCGCACGTCTGTATTCTTATTTGAATGGGGTGGAAGACATGCCCTGATACGTTCGGGGTCAACCTGCTATCGAGAACGCATGTTCAGCGCTCCCGCGCAGTGAGATGTAGCGAGTACTGCTGATATACAGCCTGCGCCACGGCCAACAGTTTTGGGCGCGCCAGTGGCCCGGATACTGCAAACCCAAGGCCCTGGTCTACCCAATAGAATGCCATAGGGCGTGGCCGATCAATCTCAGAAAACGCTGCGACCCGGACTCCGATGTCCGGCGGCAACATCTCGACACGGAAGGCGGTGTCTTGGTCATTCGGCATGCGGCGCAACTGGACCGAGATGCGTGTGCCGGTTTTGTCTTCATACATTAGCATGGCCGCCGGGGCATCGGCTGCCACAGTCTGGCGCCCCCCGATTAATCGGTAACCCAGCGGAGTCAGATCGGGAATGTACAAGTGGGCATCAAGTCGCTTCGACAACCATGCGACTAAATGAGCTTCATCGCCGGCTGGAACTTCCACCATGTGTTTGCGTTCTGGCGCATATACAACGTGAGATACGAGCGCATCATTTGCAAAACGCTGCATCGGGACTGACTCATTTAGGGCGCCTCTCCCCATCCAACCTGCGCCGATACCGACAACAAGACACCCGATACTCATTGCCAATATCCTCAGCCTGCTTTGAACGTTGGCATTGCTGGACCACCGCGCCTTCCGCGCCGCCACGAGGATTGATGATGGTATGAGATGCTGTGGCGGGGGTTCGTTCAGGAGCGAATCGAGTTCACTACGCAGTAGTGCATCGTTCCGACGCCAGGCTGCTACGTGGGTGGCGGCATCAGGGTTCGCCGCAAGATATGCTTCGATCGCTTGCTGGCGCGCGGCCGACAAGCGACCGTCTGCATATGCGTTGAGATCGTCGACGTGAACAGAAGTAGCGGGCATGATCGAACTCATTTTACGCGACGTAGTATGCTGCGACCGCTTGATGGCACTGGCGTACCTTCGAGCGCTGCCCTCATGCGTTCGCGTGCTCGTGACAATCGCGACATCACCGTACCTAGCGGTACTCCCAAAATCACGGCAGCCTCGCGATAAGCAAGTTGCTCGAGTCCCACCAGCAGCAGCACCTTTCGTTGATCATCAGGCAGCGACGCGAGTGCGCGCAGGAGATCGCGGCGTATGCTTGGGTCGTCGTCCACAGCGATCTCAGGCGGCATGTCTGTAGTCTCCACTCGGTCTGGACGACGCACTGCGCTCAGATGCAGACGATGCATGATCGTCAATAGCCACCGGAACAGTCCGTCGTTATCGTTCTGGACACCGAGCGTCGACGATAGCTGGAAGCGTAAGCGAAAGCGCCAGGCACGTTCCAGCGTGTCCTGGGTGAGGTCGTCGGCGCGGGCGGCATCGCCCGTCAGACCGCGTGCATACCGCCGAAGTCTTGGAGAGAGCGCGATCAAGCGCTCAGCGAGGTCTGACATTGATGGGTGAGGTGTGCTTACGGCTTTGCGGTATGCCAGACGTTCATGAAACCATCGCCCGTGACCTGACCAGGCGCCTTATCCAGCGACCAGAGATAGAGTGGCTTACCGTGATAGGCCCATTGCTTCTTACCATCGTCGCGGACGATTAGGGTGTAGTCACCCCCAGCCTTGGCGGTTTCGTCGGCTGTCAGCGGAGGCCACTTGATTGCGCAGTTGCCGCTGCATGCACTCTTGCCAGCGACCGTATCGCGATCGAAGGTATACAGCGTCATTCCGCGAGCGTCCGTCAGGACACCATCAGTCGTTTTGACCGACATTGGGGCCGACGACATCTCGACGTTGTGGCTTGCGCAACCGCTGAGGGTCAGGGCGGCAGCTGTTGCGCCGACGGCAATCAACTGCCGTGCGATCGAGAGGGGAAAGGACTTGCGTTGGCTCACTTCTTCTCCTTGGTAGTGGGGCGTATCGATCACGCCGAATCACGCAGTAAACGCGCGGCGGAGCGCATTTATTCCACTCCTTCTATTTTTTTCCTCCAGGCGAGATGCTACGTCGGCCGCTTGTATCGCTGACTGTAGTTGACGCGCATTTCTCAGTATTAGGCGCTCCCTTCAGCCAACCTCCGCCCGTCGTGTGTGGTCTCGAACGCGTTATCGGCTGTGCAGGATGCCCAGATCACGTGAGCATCCTGGGGCCTTGAGGGCGAGCACTCAGAGGAAGCGCGAGGCTGCGCATTGCGATAGGTAGTCCGCCGGGACATGCGGAAGAAGACGAACTGCACGGATTGAATGCGATGGGAACGGTCCCGTTTTCCCCGCTCAAAGCGGGACGTCCTGATCGAAGTTATTGCATCATGAACGCGGGACGCGGCGAGGTTCCGTTCACCACGAAACTCGGGCTTGGTTACTCAACTGCCCTGCAGCCGGATATCGCGCGACGACACGCCGACATAGACTGTTCCGCCCGAGACGACCTTCCAGCCGTTACGCGACGTGTCCCACACGCTCTGCATCCGCGGCGACACGGTCAACTGACAACAGTCACTGGATGTAGAGGCGGATATGGCGGGGTTCGGCCCAGTAACCGAGATTGCTCAGCGGCTACGACTTCATCGTGCTCGCAGGCCATTCAACAAGATGGAAGTGGCTTGGCGAGCGATTTCTTCTGCGGTCATTTCTCCGTCTTCACGATACCAGCGGCCAATCCAGCTCAGCGCGCCTGCGACAACGAAGCCACCAAGCTTGGGCTCGATAGGGGCGAAGGCTTTCTCCTCAATGGCCTTCTCGAGAAGAGTCCGGAACTCGTGATCGATGTCTGCTTTGAGCCTGCGAAGCTTGACCCGGTTCTCCGGAGTCAAGGATTCCTCTCCGGTGCGAATGACGCACATGCCGAAATCCATCGTGACGATCTTGGCGTATTCGAGCATGGCCGCTTCAAACTTCTCGACTGCGCTGCCCCCCGTCACCGTGATATTGCGGATCGCCTGTTGCATCATGTCCAGACCCATGCGTACGCATTCGAACAGGATTTCGTCCTTGTTCTTTGCATAGTAATAGACCGTCGGCTTCGTTATATGGAGCCGCTCGGCGACCTCATCCAGAGACGATGCATGAAACCCCTTTTCATTGAAAAGACGTGCTGCGGTTCGAAGAACCGCTAGCCGTTTGCGTTCTCTCTCGCTTTCGCGAGCTTCAGCCTTCTTCCACGGTGAAGCGGTAGCGCCCATGAAGACTCCCTCAGATCCGTCGTGTCCGCCTCCGTGACCGTCTGCCTTGCACAAGGCAAGAGCAGATCGAAACACGGTGACGGTAGCCGCGGTATGCAAATGGCGGATACTACCACGACGTCGAATCTATACTTTCGGGTAGTACTGAACTCAGTGAGTCTTCCCGGGCGAGGTATTGCCTGCCCGGCATCACGAGGCATGGGCTTCGGTGAGGCGCTGTTGCGAGTGCGAGCTCGTTATCCAGGTGGCCACCCGGATAACGAACCAATTGGTGGCTTACTCGGTGACGAATGTGGCAACCTGATCCAGCGGGGCCCTTTCGGTTCGAAATGCATTCGCGGGATGCGAGGGATCAGCGTAACCGAAGGAGATGCCGCAGACGACGCGTCGCTCCGGCGGGATGGACAGGATCTCGCGCAGGACGTGCGCTTTGGACGCAAGGGCGGCTTGCGCGATCGCCGACACACCAAGGCTTGCTGCAGCGAGCATGAAGTTGTTCACGTATGCGCCGCAATCGAGAACACCGTAGGTTCCGAGCAGCGCTTCGGTCGTGATGACGGCCACGTGTGGCGCGCCAAACAGCCTGAAATTCTCTTCGGCTTGGCGAGCGGAAGCCTCCCGGTCTCCCGCGGTGATACCGACGCTCTCATACAACTGCAACCCGCAGGTGCGCCTGCGATCGCGGTACACGCCACGGTATTCCGCAGGCGGCGCGATTTCCCACTGATCGTTGGGTAACGCGGATGCTGCCTGTAGCGCGGAGCGAAGCCGATTCGTGGCGGCGGGCCGAGTGACGATGATGTGCCACGGCTGAGAATTGCACCAGGACGGCGTGCGTTGTGCAATCGAGAGAATCGCGGCGATCGTTTCGGCGGGCACCTCCTGGGAGAGATAGCCGCGGCAACTGAATCGAGCGTCGAGAACGGATTGCAGAGCGTCGAAAAGGGGCGTGTCTGTCATGGACTCTATCGCGCATGCGCGCGTGTGTTCGTGTCGGGGAATCTTATTGGCCTTTGAAGACCGGTCTGCGTTTCTCGAGGAAAGCAGCAATACCTTCTTTCGCGTCGTCGGTTTCGAGCACACGCCGCATCTGTGTGGCCTCTCTATCCATCCCTGCCTGGTCGGCAGAGCCGTCGGTCGCGGGAAGGCTGTCGAGGATGCATTGATACGCGATGGTGCTGAACTTTGCCACATCGGTCCCTAGCGTGATCGCATGGTCCAGCAGGGCAGTGCGGTCTTCTTTTACGTAGCTCACGAGTCCCCACATCAGGGCTTCCTGAGCATCCAGCACTCGTCCGGTCAGCATCAATTCGGCCGCGCGCGCGCGACCGACGACGGCCGGCAGGAATTGAGTCCCGCCGTAGGTCGGCATCACGCCCAGGCGAATTTCCGGCATCGCGAACGTGGCATTTTTCACCGCGGTCCGAACGGTGCACGCGAGGGCGAGTTCCAGTCCTCCGCCGAACGCCGTACCATTCATCGCAGCGATAGTGAACAATGGTAATTGTGAAAGTCGCAGCAGCAGATTCCGAATACGGTCGTTCTTCTTGGCTTGCTGATCCCACGTCTCGATAGCGTTGTCTTTCAGATCGCTACCGGCGCTGAAGGCACTTTCTCCTTCGGCGGTAATCAGCAGAAATCGCGTGCGATCCAGTTCCACTGCGTCTAGACAAGACTCCAGTCCGTCCCAGACGACTCGATTGAGTGCATTCAACCGATCGGGACGGGTAATGGTGAAGACGGCACCGGATTCGATGCGCTCAAATCGGAAATCCAAAGTTGCTCTCCGCGGAGCGGGCGCCGCCGGACGGCGCCCGCGAAACTCCAGCGACGTTACTTGCCGCTGCCGAACACGCCGGCCATGAGCTCGTAGCGCGTGCCGTTGAATTGCATCAACTGCAGCTTCTTGATCGGATAGGCGTCCGTCGGCGACGTCTGCACGTTGATCCCGGGTTGAAGCATCGGCAGGGTCACGTTCAGGCTCAGCGCCTGCCTCATCACATTCTCTCGCGTGAGGTTGTCGCCCGCCTGCTTCAAGGTTTGCACCAGCGTCTGGGCAATCGAGTAGCCGAGCACGTTCAGCGTGTCCGACACATCGCCCGCAGGGTAGTACTGCTTCATGAAGGCCGCGAAATCCTGGTACTCCTTCGTTGCCTTCGTGGCCGGATCCGTCGGATCCCTCAGATAGGTCGCACTGATCACGCCCGTGGACGCGCCAAAGCCAGCCGGCTTGAGAACCGTGCCCACGGAACTGGCGGAACTGACGACATACCGAGTCGGTTGCCAACCGATTTCAGCCGCCTTCTTGATCGCCATGGCCGAGAACTTCGGCGTGGTCAGCAGAATCAGCGTATCGGCGCCCGAACCCTTCATCGACACGATCTGGCTGTCGACCGTAGGATCGGTCGTCTCGTACGTCTGGTACGAGACCACCATCGACTTGGCCTTGTTTCCCAGGCCGTCGACGATGCCTTGGTAATAGTCCTTGCCGAAGTCGTCGTTCTGCATCAGGATCGCGACTTTGGCATTCGGCTTGGTTTGCAGGATGTGCTGTGCGTATGCGACGGCCTCGGCGTGGTTGGTGGGCTGCCAGCCGATGGTCCACGGGTTCTGCTTGACTTCACCGAAGCGCGTGGCACCCGAGCCGACGAAGAGTTGCGGCACCTTCTTGATCGTCAGGTATTTCTGAATCGCGAGGTTGTTAGCCGTTCCGAGCGGCAGGAAGATCGCCAGTACTTGATCCTGTTCGACCAGTTTGCGAGCCTGCTCGACCGTCTTGGACGGCGTATAGGCATCGTCAACCGAGATGAAATTGATCTTGCGGCCATTGACGCCACCTTCGGCGTTGATCTTCGCGAAATAGGCCGCAGCCGATTTGCCGATCGTGCCATAGGCCGACACCGGGCCCGAGTAGGGCAGGATGTTGCCGATCTTGATCTCGGTATCGGTGACGCCGGGATCATATTTCTTCTGGGCGTAGGTCTCGGTCGTGGCCAGCGTCAGTGAAGCGGCGGCCAGGCATGCGATAAACGTTCTGCGGTCGATTCGGACGGTCATGGTGTCTCCTGGGATGCGGGGTGCAGATGCACCTGGGTTTTTTCTGCTAGTAGTCCCTTGGCATCCTAGGTGCGGCGCAGCCGGCACCCCATCGTCGGAAGCGACGAATTGCACGTCCGCTGACAAGCTGCTCAGCGGACGATGCCCAACCGGCGCGCGATCGCCACAGCCTGCGTGCGGCTGCGGCTGTTGAGCTTGGTGTTGATGTTGCGAAGATGGGTGCGTACGGTACTGTCGGAAATGAACAGCTTTTCGGCCATCGCAGTATTGGAGTAGCCCTCAGCGAGCAGTTGGAGAACGCGAATCTCCTTGCGCGTAAGCGGTTCGGTGGGCCCGGATTCAGCGTGGCCGGTGTCGGCTTCGTCGTCGGTGCCGACCGGACCCAGGCGGTCGGCCAGACGCTGGATGTACTCCTGCAGGATCGGGTCTTGAACGGAGTCCACCGAACCCGATTGCATGCGATGCAGGAGCGGCGCCACGATGGGGCCTTCATCCAGCAGCAAGCGGACGAATCCCTCGCGACAGGTTTCCTGCAGGAGCGGATTCGCCCAGTTCATCGCTCGACCCACGTCACCATTGCGAAAGAAGGCCAGAGCCAGAAACAGGCGGAGCTTGAGGGCGCGATGCTGGCGGCCGGACTGCTGGGAAAGTCGCAACTGGGATTCTAGGGGCTGCACCAAGGCATTGGGATCGCCAGCATGGAGATCAAGCCGCATCTGTGCGATGAATGAATCATCGACGTCTTGTGCGGGTTTCGTATCGGAATTGAGGGCGTCCAGCGCTAGGGCCCGGGCCAGTTCCTCGCGCGCTGCAACAGCATGGCCTTGTAACGTCAGAAGTCTCGAACGCTCCAGCTTTGCGCTGGCAGTGACGCGTGGCAACTGGCGCTGATGGCCCAGGTATTCGAGCTCTGTCAACGTAAGGAACGCGGTGTCTACTTCGCCGCGCAAGAACGCAAGGCGCGCGCGCAAGCGGTGACTGGAGATCATGTGGTCGGGCAGCCCGACATCCCTCGCCAAGGGTAGGTAGACGTTCAGCAGGCGTTCGGCCGCCACGAGGTCGTCGGCTTCGTAAAGCGCCCCCGCATAGGGTACGCCGGCCCAGGCATTGCCATGTGCGTAGTTGTAGGCAGAGGTGCTCGACGTAGCGGTGACCGCCATGCGAAAGCGAGCCGTAGCCTGGCGCAGGTGACCTTCGCGGAGGTCCAGCATTCCCCCAACGGTCTCGGTGTACATCCGGTTGAAGGCTCCGTCTGCCTGGGCATGGCGTGCGTCCTCGAGGAAGCGGTGCGCTTCCTTGCGCTCCCCGATAACCGACAGGATATGGGCCATCGCATTGAGCAGCACACTGTCGACGAACGCGTTGCCGGTCGGCAGTCGTGTCAGGCCGGAATGCCCGGCTTCGTTGGCTTCTTCGTAGCGATCCATCATTGCCAGCAGCACCGGAAGGAGTGCCCGGACATGGGCCTGAACCTGCGGTTCGTCGCTTTCCTGGCAGCCTGATTCTTCGAGCCACTTCATCGCGGTCCACGGGCCCTGACTGAAGCAACGTGCCCATACCGCGATCACCTGCAGCCGTGGTCGAGCGCGCAACAATTCGGGCGTGATCGTGGTAAACCAGCGGTCGAGCAGGCGCATGCGGCCTTGTTCGAGGAGTCCGTGCGCATGGTGCTCGAGCAGTTCCAGCGCGTGCGGATAGTCGCCACCGGCAATGGCGTGGTCGATTGCGGGCACGGGCCGCTGCTGCGACTCGTACCAGCCGGAGGCGGACAGGTGCAGGCGCGCGGCATCGTCGGGGCGTTCCCGCTCGAGCTGACGGCGCAGGAAGTCCGCGAACAAGCTGTGGTACCTGAACAGATCGGGCGCATCCTCCACCGGGATAAGAAAAACATTGCCGCGGTGCAGCGACTGCAGCATGGCATCGCAATCGACCTGTGGAAGCAGCGCTTGACACACGGGCGCGCTAAGGTGATGCAGCACGCTGGTGCGAAGCAGAAACTCCCGAACTACGGGCTCTTGCTGAGAGAACACCTCTTCGGTGAGATAGTCGGCCACATCGCGGTCCGATGCGGACAGTCGCGCGACGACATCCGTGGATTGGTCTGAACGTTGCAGCGCCAGCGATAGCAGCCAAAGGGCCGCTACCCAGCCTTCCGTCTTTCCAAGGACGCGGTCCAGCGTTTCCAGTGATAGTTCGGCCCCTCGCAGCCTAAAGAATTCAGCTGCCTCCGAAGGCGAGAAACGCAACGAATCCGTTTCGAGTTCCAGTAGCAGGCCCCGCGCGCGCAGACGACCGACGCCGAGGTTGGGCAGGTTGCGCGAGCCGATGATCACTTGGCCGTTGCGCGGCAACTGCTCCAGCAACTCTCGCACCAGGCCGAGCACGCCTCCTTCCCGGATTACCTCGAAATCGTCCAAGAACAACGCATAGGGGGTTTGTTCCGAAACCAGTTGAGCCAGCGGATCCTGCGCAGAGGCCCCTCGCTCGAGGCCCATTTGGCTGAGTGCGGCTGACAAGCCGGCCAGAAAACGCGGCACGTCGTTGTCGGCGGCGTCCAGCGTCAGCCAGGCCGTCGCCACCCCGCGATCTTCGAGCGCTTCGCGGATCTGGACCATTGCCATCGTTTTGCCGAATCCGGCGGGGGCGCGCACGAGGATCAACTTGACTGCGCCGGCGTTAGCGAGTCGGCCGGCGACGCCGGCGCGCTTCACCTCAGCCGCGCGTTGCACCAATGGTGCCAGCTTGGCAAGTGAAATCATCGGCGTGGTCTGGTGGGGGGGATAGGCGGACACTGGGGGCGCAGAAGTGGATCGCATACTGGGATGTGTCGAATTGTTGCGTGTGAAGGTCCGGCGTGCACTCGTCTCTTCCGACGATGGTATCGCACCAAGTGCGTCCCTAGACTACGAATCGCAGTGGACGGATGGCCGTCCAGCAGACATTGCTCTCACCTATGCATCTTGACTCTTCTATTGCTGCCGTTGTGACTGGTGGCGCTTCCGGACTCGGGGCGGCAACGGCTCGTCGTCTGGCAACCAGCGGCGTCAAAGTCGCCGTGTTCGATCTCAACGCCCAACTTGGTGAAGCCTTGGCCAACGAAATCGGTGGGATCTACTGCTCCGTGGACGTAACGTCCGATGAGCAGGTGGACTCAGCTTTCGCCAGAGCGCGTGCTGTACACGGTCAGGAACGCATCATGATCAACTGCGCCGGTATTGGCCACCCCGCGAAGACGGCGAGTCGCGACAAGACCACCGGTATCGGGCGACACTTTCCAATGAAGGATTTCGAGCGGGTCATTCAGATCAACCTGCTCGGGACCTTTCGCTGTGCAGCAAAGTCTGCAGCAGGAATGCTCGGTTTGCCCCCGGGCCCGGACGGAGAGCGCGGCGTAATCGTCAACACGGCGTCGGTCGCCGCGCAGGATGGCCAGATGGGGCAGGTGGCATACGCTGCGTCGAAAGCAGCGATCGTAGGCATGACGCTGCCGATCGCCCGCGACCTGATGGACGACGGTATCCGTGTCAACACCATTCTCCCCGGCATCTTCGACACGCCGCTGATGCAGGCCGCACCCGACAAGGTGAAGGACGCACTGGCTGCTTCGGTTCCGTTCCCCAAACGGTTCGGTTCGCCGACCGAGTTCGCTCAGATGGTCGAAATCACGATTACCAATGGATACCTCAACGGCGAGTGCGTCCGCCTCGATGGCGCGATTCGCATGGCGCCCCGCTGACCAATTCCTTTATTACCGTAGGAGAAGCATTCATGGCTGAAGCATATATCGTCGCTGCCCGCCGCACCGCAGGCGGCCGTCGCAATGGTCGCCTGTCGGGCTGGCATCCTGCCGACCTGGCGTCCGTCGTCCTGGACACCCTGGTGGCGGACACCGGGATCGATCCGGCTGCAGTCGAGGACGTGATCATGGGCTGCGTCGGTCAGGCCGGCGAGCAGTCGATGAACATTGCCCGCAACGCCGTGCTGGCATCCACGCTGCCGAATTCGGTGCCCGCGACGTCGGTCGACCGGCAGTGCGGTTCGTCGCAGCAGGCTCTGCATTTCGCGGCGCAGGCCGTGATGTCGGGCACCATGGACTGTGTGATTGCAGCGGGCGTCGAGAGCATGACCCGCGTGCCGATGTTCACGCCCAGCGAACTTCCGCGGAAGGCCGGCCTGGGCGTATACAACAGTCCGCGCATGGACGAACAATTCCCCGGCGTCGAGTTCAGCCAGTTCTCCGGCGCCGAGATGATCGCCCGGAAGTACGAACTGACCAAGCGGCAACTGGACGAGTATTCGCTTGAGAGCCACCGCCGTGCTGCCGTGGCAACGCGAGAGGGGCGTTTCGAGCGCGAGATCATCGCGCTGGATGCCCGTACCAAGGAAAGCGGTGCCACAGGTGAAATGCATGCCGCAGACGAGGGCATCCGCTTCGATGCAACCCTCGAAGCCATCGCTGGTGTGAAGCTGCTGCAGGAAGGCGGCGTCATCACGGCGGCTAATGCCAGTCAGATCTGCGATGGTGCCGCGGGCGTCCTGGTCGTCAGCGAACGCGCCCTCAAGACGTTTGGGCTCAAACCCATCGCACGCGTGCATCACATGTCGGTGATGGGCCACGATCCGGTCATCATGCTCGAGGCACCCATTCCCGCGACCGAGATTGCCTTGCGCAAGGCCGGTCTGAAAATTCAGGACATCGATGCCTACGAGGTTAACGAAGCATTTGCTCCGGTGCCTTTGGCCTGGCTGCAAGCGATCGGTGCGGATCCCCATCGACTGAACGTCAATGGCGGCGCGATCGCGCTGGGCCACCCGTTGGGCGCGTCGGGAACCAAGTTGATGACCACGCTGATCAACGTCCTTCAACAGCGCGGTGGTCGCTACGGCCTTCAGACCATGTGCGAAGGCGGTGGTATGGCGAACGTCACGATCGTCGAGCGCCTCTGATATAGCGCCGAGGGCCGGACAGGCCCACCCATGGAGACTGGGATGCAACAAAGACAAGAACGCGCGGAGGCGCCTTTGCTCACGGTGGACAGTGTGTCCGTGCGCTTCGGTGGGATCGTGGCACTGGACCGTGTCAGTTTCGATGTGCGTCGGGGTGAAGTTCGTGGCTTGATTGGCCCGAACGGTGCAGGCAAGAGCACTTTGTTCAACTGCCTGTCCCGACTCTATCGCTGCGACGGCGGCACGATCGACTTCGATGGCCATGTGTTGTCCCGAATGCCGAGACATCGCATTGCAAAGCTGGGCGTGGGTAGAACCTTCCAGAATTTGGCGTTGTTTCGGACCATGACGGTGCGTGACAACGTACTGGTCGGCGTCCATTCGCATCACCATAACGGCTTCCTTGCGGACGCGCTTCGACTGCCGGGGGCTGTCGGCACCGAACGCGCGGCCCAAGCACGCGTGGATGAAGCACTGGAGCTCGTCGGATTGCAGGCGTTTTCCCATCGGATCGTCGCCGACCTGCCGTTCGGAACACAAAAGCGGGTCGAACTGGCGCGTGCTCTTGCAAGCGAGCCGTCGTTGCTATTGCTGGATGAGCCGGCGTGCGGCCTGAACCATGAGGAGCTCAGCGGTCTCGGCGAACTGATTCTGGACATTCGCAAGCGCCTGAACCTGACGGTGTTGCTGGTGGAGCACCACATGGGTCTGATCATGGGGGTGTGCGACCGAATCGTTGCGTTGAACTTCGGGCGCAAGATCGCCGACGGGAGCCCTGAGCATGTGCGCAACCACCCCGACGTGATTCGGGCCTATCTCGGACCGGAAGAAGGGGAGGCAGCATGACTCGGCTCTTGGAAATCCGCGATCTGCGGGCAAGCTATAACGCGTCGGAAGTCTTGCACGGCATCGACATGAACGTGGAAGCTGGTCAAGTGACGGCTCTGCTCGGCGCGAACGGAGCGGGCAAGACGACCACGTTGCGCGCGATCTGCCGCTTCATGGCGCGTACAAGCGGCAAGGTCACGTTTCGTGGGCAGCAGATCGAAGACCGTTCGACCGAACAGATCGCTGTGCTCGGCGTCGGGCATGTGCCTGATGGCCGTGGGACGTTCCTGGGGCTGACGATCAAGGAAAACCTGTACCTCGGGTGTCATGCGCGCAAGGACCGACGAGCAGTCGAGGAGGACATCGAGCGCATGTACGACTACTTTCCCCGTCTGAAGGAGCGTCGCGCGCAGCAGGCCGGCACCCTTTCCGGTGGGGAGCAGCAAATGCTGGCGATCGCGCGCGCGCTCATGGCGCGCCCCGCGTTGCTGTTGCTGGACGAACCTTCTTTCGGCCTGGCACCGATGATGGTGCGCGACATTTTCGCCATCATGCGCCGCATCCGTGACGAGCAGCAGGTTGCCATCCTGCTGGTGGAACAGAACGCGCGGATCGCGCTGGAACTGGCAGACACGGCCTATCTGCTCGAGTCGGGCCGCATCGTCAAGCACGGTACCAGCGAGTCGATGCGCGGCGACGATGCCGTGCGTCGCGCCTACCTCGGAGAGTGAGCATGGAGTCTTTCATTCAACAACTGGTAACCGGCCTGTCGACAGGCGGTATCTATGCCTGCCTGGCGCTCGCGCTCGTCATGATCTACCAGGCGACACATCAAGTGAACTTTGCGCAAGGCGAGATGGCGATGTTCTCGACCTTCATTGCGTGGGCGTTGATTCAGGCAGGCGTGCCGTACTGGGGGGCGTTCTTCCTCACGATCGCGTTGTCTTTCGCGATGGGGGCGGCATTGGAGTTCGTCGTGATACGGCCGTTACACAAGGCTCCCGAATTGAGCGTTGTTGTGGTCTTCATCGGTCTCCTGGTGATCTTCCATAGCCTGGCCGGTTGGCTGTTCGGCAGCCAGATCAAGGCGTTTCCGAGCCCGTTTCCGAAGGATGCCTGGTTCGGAAGTGCGCTGATGTCGTCTCATCAGGTCGGGACGATCTTCGTTGCGCTGTGCATCGTTGCAGCACTGTTCACCTTCTTCCGCTTTACCACGCTGGGTCTCGCAATGCGCGCCGCTGCACAAAACCCAGGGTCATCTCGTCTGTTGGGTATTCGTGTGGGCCGGATGCTCATGCTCGGGTGGGGCTTGGCTGGTGCCATTGGCGCGGTTGCGGGAATGATGGTCGCGCCGGTGGTTTTTCTCGACCCCGGCATGATGAGCGGCGTCCTTATCTATGCGTTCGCAGGGGCGCTCATCGGGGGTATCGACAACCCGGTCGGTGCCGTGATCGGCGGGTTCTTGGTTGGGGTGCTTGAAAACTTGATCGGTACCTATGTTGTGGGCACTGAACTCAAGCTTTCGGTGGCTCTGGTTCTTATCGTCGTCGTCCTCATCGTACGGCCCGCGGGTCTGATGGGTCGTCGCATCGTACAACGTGTCTAAGCCATGAATCTGAAGTCCATGACCTCTCATCCCGCTCCCTTTTCGGGACCCGCGCGCAGTCAGCGTGCCCGTTTGCCGCGAAGTCTGATTCTGCTGGCTCTCGCGATTGTCCCCATGTTTATCGCTCATGGGTATGTCCTGTTCCAGATCACCATGGTGCTTTCCTATGCCGTCGCACTGGTCGGACTGAACATGCTGACCGGTTACAACGGCCAGATATCCTTGGGACATGGTGCCTTCTATGCGATCGGTGCCTATACCGTTGCCATCCTGATGGACAAGGCCTCGGTTCCTTACTGGCTGTGCATTCCTGCCGCCGGCCTGGTGTGCCTGCTGGTCGGGTACCTGTTCGGTCGGCCGGCGCTGAAGTTGCAGGGCCTCTATCTGGCGCTCGCGACCTTCGCGCTCGGCGTGGTGACGCCGCAGCTGCTGAAGTACAAGTACCTGGAACCGTGGACCGGCGGCGTCGGCGGTATCGTGTTGACCAAGCCCGATGCGCCGTTCGGTCTGCCGCTCGATTCCGATCAGTATCTGTACCTCTTCGCGCTGGTCGTGGCGGTGATGGTCTTCGTCCTGGCCCGGAACATGATCGACAGCGGCACGGGCCGTGCACTGCGTGCCATCCGCGATCACGAGCTCGCCGCCGAGTCCATGGGCATCGACAACCGGCACTACAAATCCATGACGTTCGGCGTATCCGCTGCATTTACCGGTGTCGGCGGGGGGCTGTCGGCGCTGGCCGTTCAGTTCGTTTCACCGGATTCGTTCACGATGTTCCTGTCGATCTCGCTGCTGGTCGGCGTGGTCGTCGGTGGCATCGGCACGCTTTGGGGCGCGCTGTTCGGTGCCGCCTTCATCATGTTCGTGCCGAGCGTTGCCGAGACGATTTCCAAGGATGCGGCCTGGGGCATTTACGGCCTGGTATTGATCCTGTTCGTTTTCGTTCTACCAGGCGGCGTAATGGGCCTGATCACACGCGTAGGTTCGCGACTGCAACGACAAGACGGAGGGCAAGCATGAGCCACGAACGCGAGTTCGATCCGGTTGTCCTTGCCGACTATCTGCGGACCTGCATGCCGGAGCTGCGTGGCCGGATGGCGCTGCAACGCATCGGAGGCGGTCAGTCCAATCCGACGTTCTTCGTAACGTTCGAAAAGGGGCCGCGCCTGGTCCTGCGCAAGCAGCCGCCGGGGGAATTACTGAAGTCGGCGCACGCCGTCGACCGGGAGTTTCGTATCCTGCGCGCGTTGTACAAGACAGACGTACCGGTACCCAATGCACTCTTGTACTGCGACGACCGCGAAATCATCGGGACGCCGTTTTATGTGATGGAGCGTCTTGACGGTCGGGTCATGAGCAACTACGCGATGCCCGAGATTGACCCCGAACAGCGGCGCAGCTATCTGTTCGCGCTGGCCGAGACGCTGGCTCAACTGCACGCCGTCGATTGGGCCAGCATCGGTTTGGCCGACTACGGAAAACCGGGCAACTTTTTCGCGCGTCAGATCGATCGGTGGACGCGCCAGTGGCAGGCGTCCAGGACCCAGGACAATCCGGATATCGAACGCCTGATCGAATGGCTGCCGAGCCATATTCCGGCGGGCGATGAAACGACAATTGCGCATGGTGACTTCCGCCTCGGCAACGTGATGTTTCACCCGACCGAGCCGCGCGTGATCGCGGTGCTGGACTGGGAACTCTCGACACTGGGCCATCCGTTGGCGGACGCCGCGTACAGCAGCTTGCCGTGGCTGACCGAGCCGGACGTGTTCGAGGGCGTCAAGGGCCTCGATCTGCACGCATTGCATCTGCCCGCTCAGCAGGAATACCTCTCAGCCTACCTGGCCGCCAGCGGCCGAGGGGACGCGGTTCGGCCCTTCCATCACGCGTTTTCGCTTTTCCGCTTTGCCGTGATCCTGGAGGGAATCACGGCACGAGCGAAGGCTGGCAACGCCGTCGGCGACGACGCCGTGGCGGTCGGGCGCCTGTCGTCCCGCTTTGCGCGTTATGCGGTGGACTTGATCGCGATCGACAACGGAGAACAATGATGGCCGGACCGCTGGCAGGATTGAAGGTCATGGAATTCGCGGGAATCGGCCCGGGCCCATTCTGTGCGATGGTATTGGGCGATCTGGGTGCCGACGTGGTGCGCATCGCGCGGCCCGGTCAGTCACCTGACGCGCGTGACGTGACGACTCGCAACCGACGCACGGTGCAACTGGACCTGCGTGCAGCTGGCGCGCGGGAACAGGTCATGTCGTTGATCGGTGCGGCCGATTGCCTGATCGAGGGATTCCGGCCCGGCGTGATGGAGCGGTTGGGCCTGGGGCCGCAGGACTGCCTCGAGGTCAACCCGAGGCTGGTCTATGGCCGGATGACGGGGTGGGGACAACATGGGCCGCTGTCGCAGGCCGCTGGGCATGACATCAATTACATCGCGATCTCCGGCGCGCTCAACGCGATCGGCCGGCCCGACGAAGCGCCGCCGCCGCCGTTGAATTACGTGGGCGATTTCGGTGGGGGCGGCATGCTGTTGGCAGTCGGCCTGATGGCCGCGTTGCTCGAGGCGAAGGGATCGGGTCGCGGTCAGGTCGTCGATGCGGCGATGACGGATGGTACGGCGCTGTTATCGGCTTTCCTGTACGGACTTAGGGCCATGGGGCAATGGGGAAACCAGCGCGGTGAAAACCTGCTCGACGGTGGCGCCCATTTCTACGATACGTATGCTTGCGCTGACGGTAAATTCATCGCGGTTGGTGCGATCGAGCCGCAGTTCTACGCAGAACTGCTCGCAATTTGTGGAATTGATGACCCGTTGTTCGACGAGCAGATGGATGCAGCACGGTGGCCGCTGTTAAAGCTGCGCTTGGCAAACGTATTCCGTACACGGACTCGACAAGAGTGGTGCGAGATGCTTGAAGGCACTGACGCCTGTTTTGCACCGGTGCTGGATTGGGATGAGGCGCTGGAGCATCCTCACAACGTTGCCCGCGAGACCTATCTGACTGTAGACGGTGTGGCTCAGCCGGCGCCGGCGCCACGATTCTCAAGGACCGTCAACGCGACACCGCAGCCAACTCGGTCTGTGTCGATACAAGAGGCATTGGCAACTTGGAGTGTCAACGCGTTTCCCGGTGCAGCGTGAGCGGCGCCGTGCCTGAAGCCGTCAAATAGTGATGGTGAAATTGCGAGATTCTTAATCTCCATTCCTTGTGGTGCCTTTCGTCTCTCATTCTTTGACGGGCGGCTTTTTTGCGGAAAACGATTTGGAGTGCGATTGATTTAGGAAGTTAAGGCAGATTTTTCGGCCGATTGGACTCGTCGGCGTGATGCAGTTGTAACCATTGCAGCCGCCTGAACGGAAGCTGGCCCGGTACCAACAGACACCATAGTCATTGGATGAGCTAGATGCATGTCTTAAGCACGATGGCCGTATGCATCGTCTCTTTTCTGCCCGATTCAGTGGTGGCCAGAATTTCGCATCGCTTCTTTGCGGGTGACACGCTGGAGGATGCGGTAAGGCGTGTTCGTTTGCTTAACGCTGAAGGTTTTTCCGCGACTCTCGACTATCTTGGTGATCCATCTGCGAGGGGGTATGAGGTTCGCACTACGGCCGAACCGTACTTCGATTTGATCGATGCTATCGAGCGAAGTAATCTGGACGCGGAAGCAGCGCTCAAACCGTCAAGTCTCAGCGAAAAGGCAGGGGAAACCAGATCGACAGAACTGGTTGAATCCATCATCGCACGGGCAGGTCGAGCCAACGTCGTCGTACGGATCGACGTCGAAGACGTATGTCTCGCTCATAGGGGATGCGATGTCACGGAGCGGTGGCAGGGTAAGCAACGAAATGTGAGCTTCGCATTGCGTGCCGGTGTTCCTCGCACGGATTCCGTCCTCGCTTCGCTTGCAAGGCAACGATTGGACGCAGGAACAAACAATGTGATGCACCGTGAAAATCCTATCCGCCTTATTGCAGGTGCGGTTGGCAGTCGAGCCGAACTTGCATCACATTTTCTGCGTCACGTTGAGCGTTGCTTCGAAGCGGATCTGTTTGTCACGATTGCGACCCACGATGAAAAGGTGATCGATGACGTTGTCGCACATATTCTGCGACGCGGGGTCAATCGGGCTCGCGTCGAGTTTCAGGTGGTGCTCGGCGTGCGCGAAGATCTGCGCGACAGGCTGAGGCAAATGGGATTTCGCGTGCGAGTCTACGTTCCATTTGGCAAGAATCGGTATGGCTACAGTACCCGACTCTTCAACGAGCACCCTGATGCGATGTGGCGCGGGATTGGATCTCTATTCCTCAATCCAGCGCATGTCGAATACAACCGATGATCTACCGATGCGTCGATCCGGCTGCCGTTTGTCCGGGCGAACGTCTTGCGCCACCCTGCCAAACCCGAGAGCGGTGTTCGCAGCTTCAAAATATTCCCCTCGAAAAGTTCAATTGTGAAATTGTCGTTCCAGTTTTGGAATGTTGTCGAGTTTTGGGCAGCGCGTGTCCTTTGTGCGGCAAGGCCTCGTATGTGCAGGGACTCCTGGCCCGCTTTTTGCAATAAAGGACGCAAATATCCGTGACTCCCTTTTCGCGATATCCAACGCTCGGACAAGTTGGTTCATTGCGTTGCAGGGGCGTATATCGACTTCAAGTATGTGAGGTGTTGCAATGAACGAACGCAGTAAGTGGCATGAGACTCGGCAGGATCCGAAAGAGGCGTGCGCATATGAGGGAGGGCGGAGTGCTCCAGGACCTGCAACAGGGCACGCCCCGGAATGGGTTCAACGCAATCGACCAAACTGGCCGTGGGCGGGCGCGAGTGTTTCATATGACTGGATGGATCACGCTCCACTTTTCGATATTCGGGACTAACACGGTCTCGTTGCACTAGCGCTTCGTGTCCGTATCGGCGACCGGCCAGTCGGTTTCACATTCGGACATCAGTAAGTCGGTTGAACATTGTTCGTCGTCGTGATGGCGATAGCGATACCCAAGCGGCATGATGAGAATGCTGATAGCCGGAGACGGACACGAAGTAACCGCGAACGACGACGCGAGTTTCGCGTATCAGCCAGCAGGCGACTCTGGCGGCTGATAGATCGCGTCGACAGGCCTCATCCAACACTAACGATTCATGGCTGCTGTGACTCCCACCCCAATCCAGTCCATCCTGATCGCGAACCGCTCGGAAATCTCGATCCGCGTGATGCGTGCCGCCGCCGAACTGAACATGCGTACGGTGGCGGTGTATTCGAAGGAAGACCGCCTCGCGCTGCATCGCTTCAAGGCGGACGAGAGCTACCTGATCGGCGAAGGCAAGAAGCCGCTCGCCGCGTATCTCGACATCGACGACATCCTGCGCGTCGCACGGCAGGCGAAGGTCGACGCGATTCACCCCGGCTACGGCTTCCTGTCGGAGAACCCCGATTTCGCGCAGGCCGTGATCGACGCCGGCATTCGCTGGATCGGCCCGTCGCCGGACGTGATGCGCACGCTCGGCAACAAGGTGGCCGCGCGCAATGCGGCGATCGCGGCGGGTGTGCCGGTGATGCCTGCGACCTCGCCGCTGCCGGACGACCTCGATGCTTGCAAGGCGCTGGCCGCGGAAGTCGGCTACCCGCTGATGCTGAAGGCGAGTTGGGGCGGCGGCGGGCGCGGGATGCGCGTACTGGAAAGCGCTCAGGATCTCGAGAGCCTGCTGCCGGTCGCGCGCCGCGAAGCGCTGGCCGCATTCGGCAACGACGAGGTGTATGTCGAGAAACTCGTGCGCAACGCGCGCCACGTCGAAGTGCAGGTGCTCGGCGACCTGCACGGCACGGTCGTGCATTTGTACGAGCGCGACTGCACGGTGCAGCGGCGCAACCAGAAGGTGGTCGAGCGTGCGCCGGCGCCGTATCTCGACGACGCGGGCCGGCAGGCGCTGTGCGAATCGGCGCTGCGCCTGATGCGCGCGGTCGGCTATACCCATGCGGGCACCGTCGAATTCCTGATGGACGCCGACACCGGCCAGTTCTACTTCATCGAGGTGAACCCGCGCATCCAGGTCGAGCACACGGTGACCGAGATGATCACCGGGATCGACATCGTGAAGGCGCAGATCCGCATCACCGAAGGCGGCCGGATCGGTCTCGCCGACGATGCGACGGATGGCGACGGCGCACTCGTCGCGCGCGCGGCCGGCGTGCCGGAACAGCGCGCGATTCCGCTGAACGGCAACGCGCTGCAATGCCGGATCACGACCGAGGACCCGGAGAACGACTTCCTGCCCGACTACGGGCGGCTCACCGCGTACCGCAGCGCGGCGGGCTTCGGCGTGCGGCTCGACGCGGGCACCGCCTATGGCGGCGCGGTGATCACGCCGTACTACGATTCGCTGCTGGTCAAGGTGACGACCTGGGCGCCGACGGCCGCCGAATCGATCCACCGGATGGATCGCGCGCTGCGCGAGTTCCGGATTCGCGGCGTCACGTCGAACCTGCAGTTCCTCGAAAACGTGATCAACCATCCTGCGTTCATCGCGGGCGACGTGACGACGCGCTTCATCGACAAGACACCGGAGCTGCTCGCATTCGCGAAGCGCGGCGACCGCGCGACGAAGCTGCTGCGCTATCTCGGCGAACTGAACGTGAACGGCAACGCCGAGATGAACGGCCGCACGCTGCCGGCGCTGCCGCTGTCGAAGCCGGTGCTGCCGAGGATCGATACGACCGCGGCGATTCCGGCCGGCACGCGCGATCGGCTGCGTGAACTCGGGCCGGAGAAATTCGCGCGCTGGATGCTCGACCAGAAGCAGGTGCTGCTGACCGACACGACGATGCGCGACGCGCACCAGTCGCTGTTCGCGACGCGCATGCGTACCGCCGACATGCTGCCGATCGCGCCTTTCTACGCGCGCGAGCTGTCGCAGCTGTTCTCGCTCGAATGCTGGGGCGGGGCGACGTTCGACGTCGCGCTGCGCTTCCTGAAGGAAGACCCGTGGGAACGCCTTGCGCTGCTGCGCGAGCGCGTGCCGAACATCCTGTTCCAGATGCTGCTGCGCGGCTCGAACGCGGTCGGCTATACGAACTACGCGGACAACGTCGTGCGCTTCTTCGTGCAGCAAGCCGCGCGCGCGGGCGTCGACGTGTTCCGCGTGTTCGACTCGCTGAACTGGGTGCGCAACATGCGCGTGGCGATCGACGCGGTGGGCGAGAGCGGGATGCTGTGCGAAGGCGCGATCTGCTACACCGGCGACCTGTTCGACACGTCGCGCTCGAAGTACGACCTCAAATACTACGTCGGCATCGCGCGCGAACTGCAGCAGGCCGGCGTGCACGTGCTCGGCATCAAGGACATGGCCGGCATCTGCCGCCCGCAGGCGGTCGCGACACTCGTGAAGGCGCTCAAGGAAGAAACCGGGCTGCCGGTGCATTTCCATACGCACGACACGAGCGGCATCGCCGCAGCGTCGGTGCTCGCGGCGGTCGGTGCGGGCTGCGACGCGGTGGACGGTGCGCTCGATGCGATGAGCGGCCTCACGTCGCAGCCGAACCTGTCGAGCATCGCGGCCGCGCTGGCCGGCAGCGAGCGCGATCCGGGGCTGGATCAGGATCGCCTGCACGAAGCGTCGATGTACTGGGAAGGCGTGCGTCGCTACTACGCGCCGTTCGAATCGGAGATCCGCGCGGGCACGGCCGACGTCTACCGTCACGAGATGCCCGGCGGCCAGTACACGAACCTGCGCGAGCAGGCGCGCTCGCTCGGCATCGATCATCGCTGGACCGAGGTGTCGCGCGCGTATGCGGACGTGAACCGCTTGTTCGGCGATATCGTGAAGGTGACGCCGACGTCGAAGGTGGTCGGCGACATGGCGCTGATGATGGTCGCGAACGATCTCGGCGTGGACGACGTGCGCAATCCGGACAAGGACATCGCGTTTCCCGAATCGGTCGTGTCGCTGTTCAAGGGCGAACTGGGCTTCCCGCCCGATGGCTTCCCGGTGGACCTGTCGCGCAAGGTGCTCAAGAGCGAACCGCCGGCACCGTATCGCCCGGGCGACCAGATTCCGCCGGTCGATCTCGATGCGGTGCGCACGCAGGCCGAGGCCGCTTGCGAGCAGCCGCTCGACGACCGGCAACTGGCGTCGTACCTGATGTATCCGAAGCAGACGATCGACTACTACGCACACGTGCGCGCGTACAGCGACACGTCGGTCGTGCCGACGCCGGCGTTCCTGTACGGGCTGCAGCCGCAGGAGGAGGTGGCGATCGACATCGAGCCGGGCAAGACGCTGCTGGTGTCGCTGCAGGGTCAGCACGCCGATGCGCAGGACGGCATCGTGAAGGTGCTGTTCGAACTGAACGGCCAGTCGCGCTCCGCGCTGGTCGAGCAGAAGAGCGTCGTACAGGCGGGCAAGGAGCGGCATGGTCTGCAGCGTGCCGATCCGGCGAATCCGCTGCATATCGCTGCGCCGATGCCGGGCTCGGTAGTCACGGTGGCCGTGCAGCCGGGGCAGCGCGTGGCGGCCGGCACGACGCTGCTCGCGCTCGAGGCGATGAAGATGGAGACGCACATCGCGGCGGAGCGTGACTGCGAGATCGCGGCCGTGCATGTGAAGCCCGGCGAGCGGGTTGCCGCGAAGGATCTGCTGATCGAGTTGAAAGGAGCGGAGTGAGGCCCGTGGGGCTCTCTTGTGGCACCACTAGTGTAGTGCTCGGTTAAGAGTCGCGTGATTACACGGCAGATGACGCTGCCCGCCAGACGGGCCGTCATCCGCCGTTACATTGTGTAGGTGAAACAGAAAGCCGGTACGCACGACCTGTACGATGAAAGACGCCGGTGCACTGAAGAAGGCCGTTCAAGAATGCATGCTGACAATGCAAGAAAATTCCGCAACGCCCATTCAATTTGCACCAAAATATCCCATGATGTGAAATATTATTCTGTCTCGATGAGGCCCGGCAAACGTCGCCGGCTACGCCACGTCATGGAGACAATCAATGAATATTGCTGCATCGTCATCCCCGCATGTGCAACTTGATGGCGCACTGCTCATTAAGCAGTTGCGTGAACTCGGCGAAGTGGGGGCCGACTCGGACGTGGGCGGGCGGACTCGCATCGCGCTGACCGACGACGAGCGCGCCGGGCGCGACCTGGTCGTCACGTGGATGCGTGAACTCGATCTCGACGTTCGAATCGATCGCATCGGCAACATTTTCGGCACACTTCGCTCCGAATCCGATGAGGGCAATCGGCGCCCGCTGATGATCGGTTCTCATATCGACTCCGTGAAGAATGCTGGGGCGCTCGACGGCTGTTACGGCGTGCTGGCTGGTCTTGCCGTTGCGCGTGCGTTCCGTCACGCGGGCATTAAACCGAGCCGTTCGATCACCGTTGCCGCATTCACTAATGAAGAAGGCGTTCGCTATCAGCCGGACATGATGGGTTCGCTCGTCTATGCGGGCGGATTGTCCGTCGACACGGCGTTGGATACGGTCGGCATCGACGGCACGCGTCTCGGTGACGAACTTGCTCGCATCGGCTATGCAGGTGATCTGGAGCCGGGCGCCATCGTGCCACACGAATACCTTGAGCTGCATATCGAACAAGGGCCGATTCTCGAGGCGGAAAACGTTCGTATCGGTGTGGTCGAGAATCTGCAAGGTATCTCGTGGCAGCAAATCACGGTGCAGGGGAACGCCAATCATGCAGGCACGACGCCGACGCGCTTGCGCCATGATGCGGGGTGGGTCGCGGCCGCCGTCGCAACGTTCCTGCGCGAGCTCGCGGTTACGGCCGGGACGACGCTGGCGACGATCGGCATGCTGCGGATCGAGCCGAACGTTATCAATGTGATACCGCGCAAGGCAGTCTTCACGGTGGATCTAAGAGATCCGGACGAACTGCGCCTGCAGGACGCAGAGCAGCGTCTTGCGCGATTTCTGGTCGAAATTGCGGAAAAGGAAGGCGTCAAGATCTCAACAGAGCGCCTCGTCAGATTCGAGCCCGTCGTGTTCGATTCGGGCCTTGCCGATGCGATCGAGTCGTCCGCCGAGCAGATGGGCTTCACACATCGGCGAATGACGTCCGGCGCGGGACATGATGCACAGATGATCGCGCGTATTGCACCGGCGGCGATGATCTTCGTACCGAGCCGTGGCGGGGTCAGTCACAACCCGCGTGAACACACGGACGATGATCAACTCGTCGACGGTGCAAACGTCTTGCTGGATGTCGTGCTCAAGCGCCTTTCGGCGAATTGACCACTAACTGCATCCCTATCTCTTTCCATTTTTGTTGGAGTATCACGCCCCATGTTGACTGCTAATCCGCGCGTCACGCGCACCGATTACCCCGCCGAATTAAAAGCAATCCTGAGCATCGAAAAGGCTGAAGAAAGCCGTGTATGGCTTTTCGGCTGGGACAAGATTGCACCCGAAGCAACGCCGCTGCACGGACTGCCCGGTCTGGCGGCAAAGCTGGGTATCGGCAGCATCAGAGTCAAGGACGAGTCTGCCCGCTCTGTTCTGGGCAGCTTCAAGGCGCTGGGCGCACCGATCGCCCTGGTGCGCTTGATTTTGCGCTTGTGGCCCGACCACAATCTGGACCCGCGAGCACTGTTCGCGGGCGATTACCGTGATTTGCTGACGCACTTCACAGTCGTTAGCGCAACAGATGGAAACCATGGGAAAGGCCTGGCAGCTGCAGCGCAGGCACTGGGTTGTCGTTGCGTGATCGTGTTGCACGCGAATGTAAGCGTCGAGCGCGAAGCGGCGATTGCAGCCTACGGCGCCGAAATCGTGCGCATCACCGGCAATTACGATGAGTCGGTCGAAGAGGCGGCGCGACTTGCGACCGCGAACGGTTGGCATGTTGTGTCGGACACGTCTTACGATGGCTACGAAGATATCCCCCGCGATGTTATGCAAGGATACGGAACCATTGCCGCGGAAGTCGTTGAGCAGAGCGATAGCCGGCCGGACCATCCGGCGTTCACCCATGTATTCCTGCAAGGTGGTGTTGGTGGGCTTGCCGCGGGGCTGGCAAGCTATCTGTGGGAATTCCACGGTGTGCATCGCCCTCGCTTTATCGTGGTGGAGCCGAAGCAGGCGGATTGCCTCTATCAAAGCGCGCTTGAGGGCCGTGCCGCGCGTGCAACGGGCTCAGTTGATTCCGTCATGGCCGGTCTGGCATGTGGCGAAACGTCCCCCCTCGCGTGGAAGTTTCTGCAACCGTGCATTGACGAGTTCATGACGATCAGTGACGACGACGCCGTCCGCGCAATGCGCATCTTGGCGTCGGGAAGCGAGGGTGACACGCCGATCGTTGCCGGCGAATCGGGCGTGGCTGGTCTTGCCGGCCTTTCCGTGTTGCTGCAGGACCCGGCGCTGGTGCGGAAGGTTGGCCTTGACAGCACGTCTCACGTGTTGGTGATCAATACCGAAGGCGCGACTGCGCCGGCGACTTACCGTGATTTGGTCGGCGAGACGGCGGAATCGGTACTCGAGCGTCAAACGGCCTGGCGCGCCAACACGATTGCCTAAGAGGCGTGCTCAAAGCGTCGTGCCGTCGCGAGTGCGATGACGACGCCTCACTCCTTATACCTACAAGATCGGAAGCGCTGCGGTGGCGAAAACTACGCTCCGCGCGCGTCCCCGGAGACAAACATGAAGGAATCCGTCAGCCGAAGTATCGGCCCCATTTCTCTGCTCTTTACCGGGCTCGGCTCAATCATCGGTTCCGGTTGGCTGTTCGGCGCCTGGCATGCGTCGAAGATTGCGGGGCCGGCTGCTATCGTCGCCTGGATCATTGGCGCTGTCGTGGTAATGGCCATCGCGCTCGCCTACTCGGAGCTGGGTACAACGTTTCCTGAGTCTGGCGGCATGGTCCGCTATGCGCGCTATTCGCACGGTGCACTCGTCGGCTTCATTGCAGCATGGGCGAACTGGATATCGATTGTTTCGGTCATTCCTATCGAAGCAATAGCCTCGGTTCAGTACATGGCGTCGTGGCCTTATCAATGGGCGCACGCATTGATGGCCGGCGAAGATTTGACCACACATGGATTGTTCGTCAGCGCGCTGCTCGTCATCGTGTATTTCATGCTCAACTACTGGGGCGTGAAGCTGTTTGTGAAAACCAATACGGCAATTACGGTGTTCAAGTTTCTGGTTCCAGGCGCGACCATCGTGGGCCTCACCTGGAGCGGCTTTCATCAGGACAATTTCGCGCTGGGCGCAGGCGCCCATTTCGCTCCCTACGGTTGGTCCTCGGTGCTGACGGCAGTCGCGACGAGTGGCATCGTATTCAGCTTCAATGGATTCCAGAGTCCGGTCAGTCTCGCGGGCGAAGCAAGAAATCCGTCGCGAAGCATTCCTTTTTCGCTCGTCGGGTCGATTTTGCTCGCGCTCGTGATCTATGTTCTGCTGCAAGTTGCGTTCATCGGGGCGGTGAGTCCATCCAGCATCGCGGCCGGATGGCATGGTCTGAATTTCTCCTCGCCGTTCGCCGAACTTGCGATTGCGGTCAATTTGAATTGGCTGGCCATGCTGCTGTACGTGGATGCATTCGTTAGCCCATCGGGAACGGGTTCGATCTACACGGCAACGACCGCGCGAATGATCTACGCGATGGAGCGCAACGGTACGATGCCTCGCGTGTTCGGCACCATTCATCCGCTGTATGGCGTGCCACGAGCGGCAATGTGGTTCAACCTGGGCGTTTCGTTCGTCTTCATGTTCTTCTTTCGCGGATGGGGCACGCTTGCTGCCGTAATTTCAGTTGCAACAGTGATCTCGTTCCTAACGGGGCCAGTGAGCCTGATGGCGCTGCGCAAACATGCCGCCGATTTGCCTCGACCGCTTCGTATCCCCGGCATGTCGATCATTGCACCGTTCGCATTCATCTGCGCGTCACTGGTTCTCTATTGGGCGCGTTGGCCACTGACTGGACAAATCATTCTGCTGATCGTGGCAGCGCTGCCGATTTATCTCTACTACCAGTCGAGGGCTGGGTGGAATCAATTTCGACTCGAACTTCGATCGGCTTGGTGGATGGTGGCGTACTTGCCGGTGATGGCGCTGCTGTCGGTGTGCGGCGGACGAGAATTCGGTGGATACGGGACCATTCCTGACGGATGGGACCTGATTGTGGTCGCAGTAGTTGCGCTTGCGTTCTATTATTGGGGCGTCGCAAGTGGGCAGCGTACGGCATACCTTCGTGAGCATACATCTGCACAAACAGATGGAACTCAGGATGAGTACGTCCCCCTTCAGGTTGAGCAGGCCGGATGACGGGGACTCGGCGATCCACGCCAACTGTATTGCTATGGCGATGGGCGACCGAGCAAGATTCGCTCGCTGAGTACAGCGCAAACACTGGGAAGCGTCACTTACCACGTTGGGGCGCCAATACAACGACGGACAACAGCCCTAGCCAAGCGTAGGGCGCCGTCGCCGCTCCTGCTGGAAGCTTGGATCGGGTGAAAGCGCAGTCAGAACGTGTGACGCTTTCTGGCTGCGCCGTCGACCCGGTGCGTTGCACAATCTCACACTGCCGGCTGAAGCGGTATGCCCAAACCAACCTTGACACGACTCATACTGACAAGTGTCTTGAAGCGTTTGACGTTGTTGTTGGCGAAGAAGAGTTTTCTCGTCAGATCGTTGTATTCCTCCATGTGCCGAACCGAGAAAATCAGCACGAAATCCCACTCTCCAGCGACGTAATAGCACTGCTGAATCTGCGGGCAGTGTTCGAAGGTGTGCTTCATTGCGTCGAGCAGGTCGATTTGCTCGCTCTCGACCTCGATCATGCTCACGATGGTAAGGGGGTAGCCAACTTTTTCTGGAGTCAGGATGGCAGTGTAACGGTCGATCACACCATCGTCAGCCAGCCGACGCAATCGACGATTGACAGCCGCGGGGGACAAGTTTACGCGGGTAGCCAGTTCACTTTGCGGAGTATGAGCGTCACGTTGTATTTCCCTCAGCAACTTGAGGTCGTAGTCATCGAGTGTGGTCGCCATAAGTGTGTCAGCTGTGTATAAAGTGAGTTTGATTGCAAATAGTTATCGAAACCTATGTTGTTTCGGTCGGTGTGCGAATCATTATTTCTCGCCAACAGTCGGTCGTCAACGGGCGCTTCGTCATCGTCTACTCGATTAGATTTGTCGATGTAACCCAGCGTGTTCTCGTCCGGCCTTCATACCTCTGGCAGAAAGCCGCTTGTATACCGCTGCGCCAGCAGAGCTGGCAACGATCTTGTCCGTCTTGACGCGCGCCTCGGCAATCTGGCCCCTGCTGACGCGACGGCGGGTAGCGCAGGAGTTACGGCGATAGAGCGTACATTCGGAGACTCATTGAAGGCCAAAATTAGTTGCTCTCCGGAATGAAGCGTTGAAAATCGATTCAATTGAATGTGATTTGCGTCGCAGGCAAAATTTCGGCGTAGGCCGGCTGCGCTGTTGGAATTCTGGTTTTCGGTTTGTAAAAATTGGCCTGCGATGCACGTTCGTCAGTATTATAAAATTGGATGGAGGCAGGATGGTTGATAAACATATCGGAGTTGATCATCATTTGTCACTCGTGTCGAATTTGAGTGATCATGCGCCAGAGATTTTTTTGGCATATAAAAAATATTCGGATCTGGTAAGGGAAACGGCAGAAAGTTCTCTTACTCCAAGGCTTTATTCGCTGGTTCGCCTGGCTGTGGCGCTTGCTATTCCATGTCAGGCCCTCGCGCGAGACGCCCTCCAATTGTCAAAGGCTCACGCCTCTGAGGCGGATATTGCTGGCGCGGTAAATGCCTCGTGCCTTTTGCGCAGTGGTGCTGCAATTGCCTATGGCCGTCTGGTGTTCAAGCTGATGGAAAACCCCGATTCGGCGACGCCCAATGGCAGTGTGCGTTCGCAACTGGCATTGGATCGAGAGTTCATGACCAAGCTTCGCAAAGCTAGCCCGGCCCCGTTCGATGCTATGGCTCGTCTAAGCACTACACGTCAAAAGAACAATGTGATCTCGGGAGTTGATTATGAGCTTATCGCTATTGCTATTGCGACGATCACGCAGTGCGTCTATTGCTTGGAGGCTCACGGCAATAAAGCCAAAGAATTCGGTGCTACCGATCAACAGATAGCTGATTCCGTCCACGTAGCAATTTCCACACGCTATGAGGCCACTCTACATGAATGGGCAGAGGTTTCTTGCAGTTAGTTGGTGGCGGACCTAAGCCTATGTCGTAGATTGGCGATCTGTTTGATGGTGGCCGCAGCCTGACGTAATTCATTGTCTGTAGCGGGCGCGACCCAGGCCATTTACTGCAGTCGTGCCTGCTCGCAGGCCTCCCGGCGGGCTCAGGCGTCTCGGACGCCGGACGTATGCCCCTAAACTTCCTGCGATCGCCGTCCACGAAAAGCAGCGGTGCATGAACTCTTCGTCGCGCCGAGCGCCAATGTTCTGCTGCTGCGGGATCGACGACATCTGCAACCCGCGCCGCTTATCCGATGCTGGCCATTTCGCTTGCTGAACGCCGCCGCTTCTGCGTCCGCGCGTGCGTTTTTCCGAGACATGGGCCGTGACGTCGTCCGGTCTTTCATGCGCCGTCATTATGATTTGCGCCGCTCACAACGCACTATCCTGTGCCTAGCGCTCCGTGATTTACCAAACCGCTCAACCTGGGCTGCCGCCTAGCATCGGATTTATCGGCTCCGCTAACAAGTGGACATCTGCAAATTTGCAGTAGTTTGATTCGCTTGGTTCCTTTGGATCAGTGGTCTGGAGTACCGAGACTTCCGGTCTGCACACACGCGGGCTGCAACTCGTCATCACTCAGCGAGCACCCGATTCGTGGTGGATCTGCTTCATTTCGGCACAATTAATGGAAATCCCTGATGTTCGACGGGATGGTTGAAGGCGTTCCGCCGGCAGCCGATTCTTGCGATGTGAATTGCTCTTAATCGCGTCGCGATTGCTAAAGACGGCGTGCCAGAGGCGCCTGAGAGGGCAGGCGGCCTACGATCTTCTACCTATCTCTGCAAGTAGGAGCATATGGAGCCGGAGATCGGTCCTTGGTCGCGAGCCACCGCACGCGGGGAATGATGCGGCGATGTGCCGAGTCGGAACCGGACCGCGGAGAATGCGACCCTGCCACGTATTCAGGGCGGGAATTGAATTTATTCTCAATTGCACATGCGAAGCTGCAAAATTAACCTCAATGAAGAAATAGATAAATACGGTTGCGTCATGCGACCCTAAAGGAGACGAGTATGTTCACCGAGTCGGTGGAGCGACCTAATTTGTGCTCTCGAACCCATCACTTCGATACTGCCCTTAGAGGGTGGCGATGATCAATTAAATAAATTTCGATGTAACGCGCCTTAAGCGTCAGGTATTTGCTTGCTTTGAGGCGCGTTTGGTTCGCTTATCAAGCCTTCTGAAGGCGTCATCATCCACATCCCGCTCAATAGCTCGACGCGCGGCATTACCTCAGACGGAGTACTGTCGAGGATGAAACGTGGCTCGTGACTGATTAATGCATCGCGAGGTGGCTTAGCCGACGAAATAGCGTTACGACGCTATCTCGATGAAGGTCACCTCTCCGGTGCTGCTCTCGACGTGTTCGAGAGCGAGCCAGTGCCGATGTTCTTGCAAGTTCTGAAGAGTAGGGATCTGATCCTCACTCCACATATCGTCGATCTTTCAGAAGAATAGATTAGGGAGGTACTGCAAAAGGCCGCCGAAGAGGTTCGATGTGTGTTGCGGTGTGATAGACCATATTATCCAGACAATCAATCGAACAAATGAAATTGACGAATGATTGGTGTGCTCGAACGAAGAGATGAGCGATGCCAATTTTATGTTCGGTATGTATTTTAAATGCCGCTGCGAATCGCGCGCTAGAAAAGTATGCCCCGATAATGCCGCGGCCGCCCGACTCCCATCTATTGGTATGGAACAATCGTGAAGAAACCTTTTTATAAGATCCTTTATGTTCAGGTGCTCGCGGCGATTCTTGCTGGCATCATCGTCGGACACTATGCGAGCTCGTTTGCCGTCGAAATGAAACCACTCGGCGATGCGTTCATAAAAATTATCAAAATGGTGATCGGGCCGATCATATTCTGCACAATCGTTACTGGCGTTGCCGGCATGGAGGATATGAAGAAAGTCGGGCGGGTCGGCGGCAAGGCGATCTTATACTTCGAGATCGTGTCTACGTTTGCGCTGCTGCTCGGGCTGCTGGCAACGCATTTGCTGCGCCCGGGTGCTGGCTTCAACGTCGCTCTGTCAACATTAAACGGTAAGGAGGTCGCATCGTATGCTGCGAAGGCGCACGGGCAGTCGATGGTCGACTTCTTCATGCACATCATTCCGGACACGTTAGTCAGCGCGTTTGCACAAGGCGAACTCCTGCAGATCCTACTGATCGCATTGTTGTTCGGGAGTGTGCTCGTGCATCTGGGGGAGCGCGGCAAGGTCGTCACCGATTTCATCGATGGGATCTCGCGTGTGCTGTTCGGGATCGTGCACATCGTCACGAAGCTGGCACCGATCGGCGCGTTTGGCGCAATGGCGTTCACGATCGGCAAGTACGGCGTCGGCTCGTTGGTGCCGCTGCTCAAGCTGATTGGCACGTTCTACCTGACGTCGGTCGTGTTCGTGCTGGTCGTGCTTGGCGGGATCGCGCGCTTTGCCGGCTTCTCAATCGTTCGCTTCGTCAGCTACATCAAGGAAGAGATGCTGATCGTGCTCGGCACGAGTTCGTCGGAAGCCGCGCTGCCGCATCTGATGGAGAAGCTCGAGAAGGCCGGCTGCTCGCGCTCGGTCGTCGGCCTCGTCGTGCCGACCGGTTACTCGTTCAACCTTGATGGTACGAATATCTACATGACGATGTCCGTGCTGTTCATCGCGCAGGCGACCAACATCGAACTCACGTGGATGCAGCAGCTCACACTGCTCGCGGTCGCGATGCTGACGTCGAAGGGCGCGAGCGGCGTGGCTGGTGCGGGCTTCATCACGCTCGCAGCGACGCTCGCGGTCGTGCCGACGATTCCGTTGTCCGGGATGGTACTCATCCTCGGGATCGACCGCTTCATGAGCGAATGCCGTGCGCTGACGAACATTGTAGGGAACGGCGTCGCGACGGTCGTCGTGTCCGCCTGGGAGAAGGAACTCGATCGCGCGAAACTCGCCAGTGCGCTCGGGGAGTCGGTTGAAGTATCGGAGCGTGTTGAGGCTTGAGAAGGGCTGGTGCGTTGACTCGACTTTGGCAGCAATGACGGCTCCAGCAACGGACGGGTTGATGCTGGAGAGAGAAGTTGCTGTCGCAACGTGCTGGCTCTGGAAACGCCAGCACGTTGCGTCGTTCCAATTTAGCGAAGTGTTTCAATTTTGCCGGATTGGCTTGGACCGGAAAGAGGCCCGACCCACCGATCCGCGCAGTTCGCTAAGGAAAGTACGGCATCGACAGAATGCATCAATCTAGGCATCCGTCGAGGCGAGGAAAACATTGACTATCTCACGGGGTTCTTGGAGCTCCCGCGAGAGTCAGGGCTCATGGCGAGGTAAGACAGCCATCAGGACTGGGTCTGTTTCAAGCGATGAAAACTATCAACCGCGTCGAGCAAGGTGGGTGGGTGACGCTTGTGCGCGCCGCAACCAGAAAAGGCTGGTTGCGGCAATCAACGTCGGCGGCAGCGTCAGGCTGCACACCACCGCCCAGCCGTATGTCGTCAGCAGACTGCCCGACGCAAACGAGCCGACGACCATGGCGCCAAACACCACAAAGTCGTATACGGATTGCACGCGTGGGCCTTCCGCCGGCGTGTGGCACCCCAGTACCATGGCTGAGGCGCCCAGGAAACCGAAATTCCAGCCTAAGCCGAGCAACATCAGAGCGACCCAGAAGTGACTCACCGACAAGCCAGTCACGCTGGTGATGGCGGATAGGGCAATCAACACCAGTCCGGCAAAGCTGACCGCCGGCGCGCCATAGCGGGCGATTAGCTTCCCAGTGAAGAAACTCGCCGCATACATGCCAATGACGTGGATCTCGATGCCGTAGTTCGCATGTACACGCGGGATGCCGCACAATTCCATGGCAAGCGGCGCGGACGTCATCATAAAGTTCATCATCATGTAGCTGACGACGCCGCACAGCATGGCGACTGCGAACTGCGGTTGCCGCAAGATGGCAGAGATCGGTCGGCCTTGTGCAAGGGGCGAGACCGGAGGCTGGTGCTCAAACCGCACGCCCATCAGCACGATGGCCGAGAGCACCGCCACTCCGGCGGAGGCCAGATAGGTCACTGCATACGCGTGTGGCGACCACAGATTCATGGTTGCTGTCACCAATTGAGGTCCGAGGACCCCAGCGGCAACACCTCCGGCCAGCACGGTCGACATGGCCCGAGCACGATTCTCTGCAGGTACGCATTCTGCAGCCGCGAATCGGAAGGTCAGCACCACGGCCGCATATGCGCCTCCAAACAGCATGGCAATGCAAAACAGGCTGAAGGATTGAATGATTAAGGCTAGCGCCGCCAGTAGTCCGACGATCACGCCACACGCATTGCCAGACAGGGCTGCAGCCCTCCGCCCGTAGCGCCGGGTCATTACACCGACTGGAAGCGTTGCGGCGGCCATGCCGACAACGAAGACGGATACAGGTACCGTTGCCAGGGCGGGCCTCGGAGCAAGCATGTGGCCGATGATGGCCCCAGTGGCGTAGACGACAGTCGAGTTGGCCCCGGCCAGGGCTTGCGCCGTGGCTAAGCGGAGGACATCGGCGTTGATTTTTGAAGTGGACATCAGGATTGAATTGTGTGAATTGCCGTCATCCGACGTTCGTGGTCGACACCATGTGGAATTTGACCTGCCAAGGCTTCACTAGGCTGCCTTCTGGTCCGGCATGGCTGGTTCGCAATCACGCGAGAACGTATCGTCGTTGTTTGATGTGCACCGAACTGCACACGAACGCTGGTTGTATGCGCCGCTCCAACGACATAGCGGGAGAGCCACCGTGCTTGCTGATCGACAACTGGGATGAGTCAAGTGGTTCAGGCGCCAGCCGACGGCACCGACGGCGGGATGGTGCCCTAGTGCAGAGCAGGGAGCTCGGCTGCAAGACCGTACAGTTTGGCCGCTTGCTCAGTTCGTCACGCGCTCGGCCCTCGGTGTCCGTGCGGTTGCCAAACAACCGAACGAGGTGAGTGCGGCTAGATAACGAACTCCAAGGCAATGCAGATTGTTGCCTCGCGACTCTTCTTAGGCAATTGAATCTGATTTCAAGTGTTGGGGATGCTTTGGAGGGCTTCGATCAGGCGATGTGTCAGCGCTAGCGAGCTGTTGATATGAGCTCAGCGTTATATCGGTGCTATGGCAAGTCCCCTCATGTACGAAACACATTGCGCTAGGCACATGAACGTCGTCAGGGGGCACCCACTGAGGCTTCGCGTAGAGGTTCCTTGGGGTTGATCTCAATCTCACTTGCTTGTGAAAGCGATGAGCAAATATGTTGGATGCAAATTCACGATCGGTTCGGGGTAAGCACTACGTCAAGCGGCTTTCCTGTTGACAGCCAGCGTCCGGGATTCCGATGGGCCCGACAAGCGCAAAGCCACATCTCAAGCAGTGCCTTGTATGCGTTCAAGCGCACGTGGCGCTCACACAAGGAGACAAATCTGAACTTTAGCTGGCTTACGAATTCCCTTCGAGCTCGCCCGCAGGGTGCTGTGGACCGATATGACGTGGAATAGGGTGTCCGGTGGGTGCATCGGAATGGCAATGGCCGCGGCATGGCGTTTTGGCGGTGCAGGTTGCCATTGTCGGTGGATGGGTGTTTGGGGAATCGTGCGCGTTCGGTAAGAGTCGTCAGCGGGTCTCCTTTGACATGATCGCGAGGCAATCGACGCGACTCCATAGCATTAGGTTGCGCACTGGCTGTTCGCTCAGTTGACGATGGCGGAAGGGGTCAATCCATCGCGCCACGTGATGACTTCCCTCGCGGGATACGATTTTTCTTATGTGAGAAGCGCCGGTAGCATGACCCGAAATGGCTATTGGCCGGTGCTAGTCGTCCGACCACGTTTGTGGAACATTCCATGGAACATCACGCGCGTACCCAGAACGAGAAGCTCGAAGTCAAGACCACGACGTGCTACATGTGCGCTTGCCGATGCGGAATACGTGTGCACTTGCGCGACGGCGAAGTGCGCTACATCGACGGCAATCCGGAGCATCCGCTGAACAAGGGTGTGATTTGCGCGAAGGGCTCGTCCGGCATTATGAAGCAGTACTCGCCCGCACGCCTGACCCAGCCGCTGATGCGCGTCGCAAGCGCCGAGCGGGGCGCCGCGCAGTTCGAGCCGGTGTCGTGGGAGGTGGCGCTCGATGTACTCGAGAAGCGTCTTGCGCATCTGCGTGCGACCGATCCGAAGCGATTCGCACTCTTTACCGGGCGCGACCAGATGCAGGCGCTCACGGGGCTGTTCGCGAAGCAGTTCGGAACACCGAACTACGCGGCACACGGCGGCTTTTGCTCGGTCAACATGGCTGCCGGGATGATCTACACGATGGGCGGGTCGTTCTGGGAATTTGGTGGCCCCGATCTTGACCGTGCGAAGCTCTTCTTCATGATTGGCACGGCCGAGGACCATCACTCGAATCCGATGAAGATCGCGCTGTCGAAATTCAAGCGCGATGGTGGGCGGTTCATTGCGATCAACCCAGTACGAACCGGCTATGCTGCGATTGCCGACGAATGGATTCCGATTCGACCTGGCACGGATGGCGCGTTGTTCCTTGCACTGATCCACGAGCTGATAGAGACCGGTTCGTATGATCATGAGTTCGTCACGCGCTACACGAACGCGGCGGAACTGCTCGACATGGATTCGTCGCGCGACACGTTCGGTCTGTTCGTGCGTGATCCCGAGACGCCTGAAGGCAACCCGCTCTTTCCACAGAACAGGATGTGGTGGGATCCGCAGGGCGGACGCGCAGTCGCGCACCACGCGCCCGGCGTGACGCCCGCGCTCGATGGCCGCTATACGCTGGTCGACGGCACACCGGTTGCCCCGTCGTTCGCATTGCTGCGCGAGCAGGTGGCATCGTGCACGCCGGAATGGGCCGCGGATATCACCGGCATTGCGGCGGGCACGATCCGGCGTCTCGCCCGCGAGATGGCCGAGACCGCGCGCGACCACAAGATCACGTTGCCGATCCGCTGGACCGATGCATGGGGCGAAACCCACGAAACGGTCACCGGCAACCCAATTGCGTTTCATGCAATGCGGGGGCTCGCCGCACATTCGAACGGCTTCCAGACGATTCGCGCGCTGTCGATCCTGATGTCGATCCTCGGCACGATCGACCGGCCCGGCGGCTTTCGCCACAAGTCGCCGTATCCACGCGCGGTGCCGCCGTCAGCGAAACCGCCGAATCATCCGGACATGGTGCAACCGAAAACACCGCTTGCGACCGGCCCGCTTGGCTGGCCCGCCGCGCCGGAGGACCTGTTCGTAGACGACGACGGCCGGCCCGGTCGCATCGACAAGGCGTTCTCGTGGGAGTACCCGCTCGCGGTGCACGGCCTGATGCACAGCGTGATCACGAACGCGTGGCGCGGCGATCCGTATCCGATCGACACGCTGCTGATCTTCATGGCGAACATGGCGTGGAACTCGTCGATGAATACCGTCGAGGTTCGCAAGATGTTGACAGACAAACACGATAACGGTGAGTACCGGATTCCGTTCATCGTCGTGTGTGACGCGTTCCAGTCGGAGATGACCGCGTTCGCGGACCTGATCCTGCCGGACACGACATATCTGGAGCGGCACGACGCGATGTCGATGCTTGACCGGCCGATTTCCGAGTACGACGGTCCGGTGGATTCAGTACGGGTTCCGGTGGTGCCGCCGACGGGCGAATGCAGGCCGTTTCAGGACGTGCTGATCGAACTTGGAAGCCGCCTGAAGTTGCCGGCGTTCACCACAGCCGAAGGCACGCGCAAGTTTCGCGACTACCCGGATTTCATCGTGAACTTCCAGACCGCGCCGGATTCGGGCGTTGGCTTTTTGATCGGCTGGCGCGGCAAGGACGGCGACAAGGCGCTCGTCGGCGAGCCGAATCCACGGCAGTGGGAGCAATACGCGCAGAACAACTGCGTGTACCACTACACGCTGCAGGAAGAACTGCAATACATGCGCAACTGCAACGGGCCGTATCTGAAGTTCGCGGTCGAAAACGGTTTTCGCAAGTTCGATGAGCCAATCCTGATTCAGCTCTATTCGGACGTGCTGCAGAAGTTTCGTCTCGCTGCCCAAGGCAAGACGAGCGGACGTCAGCCGCCCGACCATCTGCGCGCACGGATCGAACGCTACTTCGATCCGCTGCCGTTCTGGTATGCGCCGCTCGAAAACGCGGCAACCGACGTCGAACGCTATCCGCTCGCGGCGATCACGCAGCGGCCGATGGCAATGTATCACTCGTGGGATTCTCAAAACGCGTGGCTGCGGCAGATTCACGGCGAGAACTACCTGTTCATGAATCCGCGGATGGCGCGTGACAACGGGATCGAGGATGGCGGTTGGATCTATGTCGAATCGCAGTGGGGCAGGGTGCGCTGTATGGCGCGCTACAGCGAGGCGGTGGAGCCGGGCACCGTGTGGACGTGGAATGCAATCGGCAAGGCAGCAGGGGCATGGAGCCTGGGCCCGGACGCAAACGAATCGCAGCGAGGCTTCCTGCTAAACCACCTGATCACCGACGAATTGCCCGATGCTGAGGTCGACGCGGAGCCCGGGGCACGAATGTCAAACTCCGACCCAATCACGGGGCAGGCTGCGTGGTACGACGTGCGGGTACGCGTCTATCCGGCCGAGGCCGATGCAGATCACACGTTGCCGCAGTTCGCGCCGATGACGCCGCTGCCGGGCGTAACGGGCGCCAACATCGTGCAGCGGACCGTGCAGGCGTATTTCGCAGGACGCGGTGAATTCGCGAAGCGCCTGAAGCAGACGGTCAAGCTCGGCAAGTCAAACGGAAAAAGCTGAAAAAGCGGGAACAGGAAAAGGAGCCAGCGATGACCCAGATGGCGCTCGTGATCGACTTGAACGTGTGCGTTGGGTGCCATGCCTGCGTGACGAGCTGCAAGGAGTGGAATACGTCGGGCGAGGCGGGCAGCCTCAGCGATCTTCGCCCGTACGACGACGATCCTTCCGGCACGTTCTTTAACCGCGTGCAGACGTACGAAGCGGGCGTGTTTCCGATGACCGATACGATCCACTTCCCGAAGTCGTGCTTGCATTGCGAGGATCCGCCGTGCGTGCCAGTGTGTCCGACCGGCGCGAGCTACAAGCGCAAGTCGGACGGGATCGTGCTCGTCGATTACGACAAGTGCATCGGCTGCAAGTATTGCTCATGGGCATGCCCGTACGGCGCGCGCGAGATCGACGAGCAGCGCAAGGAAATGACCAAATGCACGCTGTGCGCCGATCGCATTCACAACGAAGCGCTGCCAGAGCATGACCGCAAGCCGGCATGCGTGCTGGCTTGTCCGACCTCGGCGCGACTCTTTGGCGATATCCACGATCCGGAATCCGTGGTGTCGAAAGCTATTCGTGACCGCGGCGGCTATCAGTTGATGCCCGAGTGGGGCACGCAACCGTCGAATCATTATCTGCCGCGCCAGAAGACCCAGTCCACTTCGTGTGGCAGCGGCGCATGTGGTTGCAAGTCCGAAGGCGATGGGCGGTCTGATTCCTCGATCGCGGCGCAACTCGAGCGCGGCGAACTGAACCTCGCTTCGGCCGCCACCCGCGTATGAGCGCGATCGATTCCTATCTATTGGAGATGAGTTCATGAGGCCTGCATTTTCGGTCGTGTTTCTGACAACGCTTTGCGGCGCCGCACAGGGACTGCTGATCGCGCTTGTCGGCATTGAGATCTCCGGGCATCTCGGGTGGATGTCGGCCAGCCGGGTGGGGCAAGGCTTCTACGTAACGGGTGCTGTGCTATGCACGGCGCTTGGCGTACTTGGTCTCTTCGCATCGTTTTTCCATCTCGGCCATCCGGAGCGTGCCTGGCGGGCGATTGCGATGTGGCGCACGTCGTGGTTGTCGCGGGAATGTCTGGTGCTGCCGGTGTTTCTCAGCTGTGCAGTCGCATATGGTGTCGCGCACTGGCTTGGGTCGCCGTTTACGCTGGCGATCGGCATGGCTGGTGTGCTGGCTGGCGCAGCGCTCTTCGTCTGCACGTCAATGATCTATGCGTGCCTGCGCTTTCTTCAGGAATGGGCGACGCCGCTGACTTTGATCAATTTTGTGCTCCTTGGGTGCGCCTCCGGGTTCACGTTGGCGACTGTCAGTGCGGCTTGCCTTGCGCCGGCGCTTGTCGGTGCGCTGGCGCTAGGCGCATGCATGCTGACCATCGCGGGCTGCATTACCCGCGTCGCATCGCTGCTGCGAAACGCGAGACTGCATCCAAAGTCGACGTTGCAGAGTGCTACAGGCATCAAGGGGCAGAATGTCGTGCAGAAATCACGCGGGTTTACAGCTCAGTCATTCAATACGCGCGAATTCTTCCATGGTCGGACACCGCGGACATTGCAGGCGGTCAAATGGGCGTTTCTCATGGGCGCATTCGCGGTACCGTTCGGACTGACGGCTCTGGGCGCGGCAGGGGTTTTGTCGGTAGGGTCGTCGATCACCGTGCTGACTGCGGCATTCGTAATTCAGTATGCGGGACTGGTGGCCGAGCGGTGGTTCTTCTTCGCTGAAGCACGGCACCCGCAGAATTCGTACTACGGAAAAGCGTCGTGAAATAACGAGGGGGCGTTGTTGCCGTTCTGCCGGGTACTTGGATGCAGTTTCACGAAGACATGTTGACGATGTGACGTGGCAGAGCGGGCGTATATGCCTCTCCCTGAGTTCGAAGGTACGGAATTGGCCGAGACTGTGTAAAAACGCGTTCGATCACCTAGACTGGATCAACCCGTTCCAATGAGAGGCGACGATGGGGCGTTTTGTCGAAGGCGAGGACCGCAAGCAAGTAACGTTGCTTCCCGAATGTCTTGATGACTTCATCGCCGAGGACAATCCAGTCAGGATCATCGACGCGTTTGTAGAGGAGCTTGAACTGGTCTCGCTCGGGTTCCAGAGCGCTACGCCAGCGGCCACGGGCCGGCCCGCTTACCATCCAGCAGCGCTGCTCAAGATCTATATCTACGGCTATCTCAATCGCGTGCAGTCGAGCCGGCGTTTGGAGCGAGAGTGTCAGCGCAATGTCGAACTGATGTGGCTGACTGGCCGGCTCACGCCGGACTTCAAGACCATTGCCGAGTTCAGGCGAAGCAATGGAGAAGGCATTCGCAACGTATGCCGACGCTTCGTGATGTTGTGCCGTGACCTGAAGCTGTTCACGCAAGCGGTCGTGGCCATCGATAGCAGCAAGTTCAAGGCGGTCAACAGCCGCGACCGTAACTTCACGCCCAACAAGATCGAGAAACGCCTGGAGCAGATCGAGCAAAGCATTCAGCGCTACCTGGATGCACTGGAGACGGCAGATCGCACTCAACCGGTCGATGTAGAAGCGAAGACCGAGCGGCTACAAGAGAAGATCGACATGCTGCGCGAGCAGATGCGAGATCTGGGTCGTGCAGCAGAGATCCTGAAAGGCCTCCCCGAAAAGCAGATCTCGCTAACCGATCCCGACTCACGCTCGATGATCTCGCAGGCCAAAGGCACGGGCGTGGTTGGCTACAACGTTCAGGTAGCCGTCGACACCAAACATCACCTCATCGTGACGCACGAAGTCACGAATGTCGGCAGCGACCGGGCGCAGTTGAGCCCAATGGCCAAGGCCGCGCGCGACACCATGGGCAAGAGGAAGATGAAGGCACTGGCAGACCGTGGGTACTTCAGTGCACCGGAAATCAAGGCGTGCGATGACGCTGGCATTGCCGCATTGGTACCCAAATCGCTGACATCCGGTGCCAAGGCTGACGGGCGGTTCGACCGGGCTGACTTCGTCTACATCGCCGAAGACGACCAGTATCAGTGCCCGGCGGGTCAACGGGCGATTTACCGATACAGCTCGGTTGAGGGCGGCAACCTGATGACCCTACGTACCTACTGGAGTAGTGCGTGTCCGCGGTGCCCGATCAAGAGACAATGTACGCCGGCTGATTACCGACGAATTCGGCGGTGGGAGCACGAAGCGGTACTAGAGGCGATGCAGCAAAGGCTGGACCGCCAGCTCGACGCTATGACGATACGACGTCGTACAGTCGAACACGTGTTCGGCACACTCAAGCACTGGATGGGCTCGACTCACTTCCAGACCCGCGGGCTTGGCTGCGTTGCGACCGAAATGAGCTTGCACGTGCTGGCATACAACTTCAAGCGCGTCGTCAGGATTCTGGGATTCGCCAAGGCGATGCATGCGATGAGGTTGGTGGGCGCGTGATCTCACGCGTCGACGCCCCTAACTGGCGTCGCACGATCAGGTCCGCCGCGCGCAACTCAGCGCCACGCAAACGCGCGCGCACCGGTGCTCTACTGGCTGACCCGGACGTTTTTACACAGTCTCGGCCGATCGCAGTCTGAGATTGCGAGAGCCAAAGTCGAATCGACGCATTCTTTGTCGGAGATAGAACGATCGACGGGTGCCGGAACATCGATCTTGGGGAGGCGGTCGATTACCCGACAAACAAGGTTCGATGACGGGTTCGTTCGGTTCTTGCTATCCGCATCTCGTGTTACGCGTCATGCCGATTCGCGACGAATATGCCTGTCGTACTTTAGTCGGTCATGTGAGCTTTGACAGTGCACCCGGTGCGAATGTGCCTCGCACGTATCGCGAGGGCGGGACGTATGTGCGGATGCCAGAGTGGCGCTGCGTCACCTGCAAGACCCGTCACGAATGCAACGTGACGGTCGGCATCGACCAGTGGTCCGGAGCCAGATCGTTGTAACGACAGCTGGGAATACCAGCGTATTTTTCCCGATCACCGCGCATCGGAATTACCTCAACAAGGAGCAATGATGTCTGATTCGTCTAGCGTACGTCGTGCAAAATTTCGGACCGCGGTCATGGAGCGCCGTGGCCTACTTATGCCAGGCGCGTTCAACGCGCTAAGCGCGCGCGTGATTGCTGACACTGGCTTCACAGCGCTTTACGTGACAGGGGCCGGAGTCACCAACATGTCGCTTGGTTTGCCGGACCTTGGCTTCATTGGCTTGAGTGATATCGCCGAGCATACTTCCCGGATACGAGAAGTCGTCGATTTGCCGATCCTGGTGGATGCGGATACCGGATTTGGGAATGCGCTGAATGTGCGCCATACCGTGAGAACCCTCGAGCGCGTCGGCGCAGATGCGATTCAGTTCGAAGATCAGACTAGCCCTAAGAAATGCGGGCACTTTTCAGGAAAGGCGGTTATTTCCACCGCTGAGATGGTTGGAAAGCTGCATGCTGCGACAGATGCGCGCGATGACCTCAACGTTCTGATTGTCGCACGGACTGACGCATGTGCAGTGCATGGTTTTGATGAGGCTATTGAACGCGCCAATCGCTTCGCGGAGGCAGGTGCAGATGTTCTCTTTGTCGAGGCAGTCGAGACGTTCGAACAGATCAAGCGTCTGCCATCGCTCGTTCAGGCACCGCAATTGGTCAATCTTGTTGTCGGTGGGAAGACTCCGGTCGTTCCACAACCCATGCTCGCGGAATATGGTTTTGGTATTGTGCTGTACGCGAATGCGGCACTCCAGAGCGCCGTGGCGGGTATGAAAAAAGCGCTGACGACTTTGCAACAAGAAGGGAAGCTTGATGAGGACCCGGAAATCCTTGCTCCGTTCAGCGAACGTCAACGCCTGGTCGACAAACCATTCTTCGATCTACTCGAGAAACAGTACACCGGAGATGATCGGTAACGGGGTACAGCGGAGAATGCTTAGGGGGAAAGTTTGCCCTGCATGATTTCTGAGAACGACGGGTCCGGGGAAAGGATAGTGGCTCGTCGTTATCCGCAGGTTGTATGAAGCGTATTTATGCGTGGAACTTGGCTCGTGGTCCGAGCCCGTCCGAAGCTGGGCCGGGCGACGATCAACGAACAATTGGACGCGCGCAGAAGGCGAAGGTCTGTCCGTCCGCCGCAAGCTACGCGATATCGACATTGTGGCGGCGAAACTCGGGGAACCCCTTTCCGCTAGTAGACGAAAAGTTGAGTCGGCCGAACCGGAGCCGGGCGTTTGGGCACACCTTGAAACGCGTTGCTAACTCGGGCAGCCCATCGTCACGAAGGAACGTATAGTAGACTTCCACTCGCCAGACGGGGACCGCCACGACTGCCGAACGCACGGTCTCGCTCGGTTTCCGGGTCACCCCGGACTTTGCCCGACTGTTACAGCGAGCTGCCGCACCGGAAAACCGCGGTAAGACGAACCTGGCGGAGGCGCTGGTTTTGCGCTTCTGCCGGGAGCGTGATATTGACATTGATGCGCACGCAACACACGACGAGCCTGTGGTCAAGGCGCCCCGAGTCCGCTCTGGGAGCCACTAAAGAACCAGACCGACGCAGCGAGCAGACCCGACAGCCACCTGCCGATGACACCAGCCACCAAGTCCCACTTCCTTCGCCTTATTCGCGCCCTTCGTGCTGTCATGCAAGACGCGCAACTTGGAACAGACGTTGTCGTCGGCAGCGCATTGGCTCGCTGGTGCAAGGAGTCGTACCCGGGGCTGCCGCGTTCCGGCCTGCAAGCGAATGCACAGTTGCGGAATGACCCGGCCGTGGCCGCATTCGTCGACTTCGTGAAGAGCAAGGACCTTCTTGAGGCGACTTACTGGCTCTCCTCGGCATATGCCCAGCTCGCCGGCGAAGAGCGCCGTAAGCAACTGGCGATGTTCTTCACGCCGCCATCGCTGACCAGGCGCCTGCTAGACGACTTGTCGGCAAGTGGCGTCGACTTCGCGGTCCGAAAGTTCTGCGACCCCGCCTGTGGCGGCGCAGCGTTTTTGGCGCCGATTGCGATGCGGATGCGTGATATGCTGCGCGAGCGAGGAGCATCCGCCGCGCAAATCCTCGACCACGTGCAGCGTCACCTCCTCGGATTCGACAAGGATGCCGCCCTGTGCGAGATGTCGAAGCACTTTCTGCTGATGGTCCTACATGACGAGGTTGTCGCGACCGGTGAGCGACCGAAGTTCCAGGTTCACCACGGCGACTCGCTCCTACGGGCTCAGCGCCTGCTCGGAACCCTTGACGTCGTGGTCTGCAACCCACCGTTCCGGAAGATGCCGTCGGCCGAGGTCGCGCATTACCTAGAGAACTTCGCCGACATCATCGAAGCGCAGCCGAACCTGTACGCGCTTTTCGTTGCCTTGTGCGTCAAGCTGTTGGCGCCGGGCGGCACCTGCGCACTTGTAACCCCCACCAGCTTCCTGTCCGGTCAATACTTCTCGAAGCTGCGCACATTCCTGCTGACCCAAGCCAACGTGCTCAGTATCGGCATGGTCAGCGACCGGCTCGGCGTATTCATCGACGTAGAGCAGGAGACTGCACTGACGTTGGCGCGCCGCGAACAGGCTGGGCATGTGCCCGTCACCGAAGCAGACGTGTCGGTTGTCGCCCGCGACGGCCACTACGTCAACGTCGGCCGCTGTGTCCTTCCTAACTCGGGCACTGCGTGGCCAATTCCGCGCACGGAAAGCGACGTCGTCTTGCTCAAGAGCGCCGCAAAGTCGCGCGCAACCCTTGCCGACTACGGTTATACACCGCGTATCGGCGCCTTCGTGTGGAACCGAGACACGCGCACAACCTACCCGTCAGCGAAAAGCGCAGCGCACGCGCGTGGAGGAACCGCTGTCCCGCTGCTGTGGTCGAGCGATATTTCGCCGGATGGTTGTCTGCGTTTCTCCGGAGCACCGAAAGCAAACCGGGAGCACTGCTTCGTGAACCTCGGGGCGAAAGACCACCGCTCGGTCGTCCGCAGGCCCAGCGTCTTGCTACAGCGCGTCACCTCTAACGACCAACCGCGACGTCTGGTAGCCGCAGCCGTACCGCGTCCACTAATCGAAACCTACGGCGGTTTCGTCGGCGAGAACCACACCGTCATCCTCGAGCAGGTGAGCCTAGAGCCCGCGCTCACTCCGGAGGAGCTTGCGCAATTACTCGCCACGCCCACGGTGGACCGCTACTTCCGCTGCATCTCAGGGGTGACAAACGTATCCGTCTTCGAGCTCAGTCAGCTTCGATTGCCCGACCCCGGGCGACTCAGAGGTTTCCTCGCGCGGGGATATGACATGCCGAGTGCGGCGCGCAAAGCGCTTCAAGAGCAGTAATCCCTCTTGCCTACGCGCCGGGCACAGCGAGAAACATAAGACTCATGGCATCGAGAAAACAGCTCAACGACCTGCTTGAGGCGCAGAAGAAGAGGCGCGAAGAACTCGCGAGACTTGCTGCCCGCAAACCTGCCGCGCGGCCAAAGGCCGTGACGAACCCTCCGAAGCCGTCCCAACAGTCGGAGCCTGTCTCCCCTCCGCGGGCGCCTGAACCGCCACCAGTGTTGCCGCGCACTCGCGAGGCGCTCATCGCGCTGTACCAAGACGACGGCATCCAACCGAGCGAGCCCTCGTCGGCGCTCGTTTCGCTTGCTGACTTATATCTGCACGCCGCGCAGTACCGTTCGCGCCACATCGCGATGGTGTGGCCAGCCACGCTCAAGACTTTGACCGTCGTGCACGCCCTAGCTACGCTGGCACGTTGGCACGAAGGCGACAAGCAGGGTGTCCGGGGCATGCTCTTCCCAGCCAAGACCAACGTTTTCTATCGGCTAAATCACCTGCACTTCGACCGGAGGTCTCTGTTGCACATCGCCAGCGACTTGGCCGAGGTCAACGGAAATCCGAAAGTCACCCGGTCGATGCGAGATAAGGATGCTTTCCTATTCTCGCTTGCCAACGGGGGGCTTCCTCAGGTTCCGGGGGAGGCCTTCAACCCGACCATTGGCGAGTTGCTGCCGCTATTCCTGGCCACGCCCGACTCCAACAGTTGGAGTGCTTGCAACGCTCGACTGCTTGCACTCGTTAGAGCAAAGCTCGCCAGACGAGCGCATGCGAAGGCATTGCAGATGAATTGCGCAGTCATCGGCGACCCTCGTACCGCGCCGGACGCGCTTTTCGCGCTTGATGGGCGAATGACGGAAGAGGAACTCCGCAAGGCCTGCAAGGTGCTGGCGAAGCTCGGCCCGCCAGAAGTGGTACTGGTGCAAGCAACACGCACGGTGCGTTTCGAGGCTCCGGGCTGGAAAAGGCACTTGGCACGCTTCTGCCTCATGCTCGAAGACGTTTTTCAGAGTGCCATGCCGGGAGTGGTCGTCGTCACGGATGAGCCGCATGCTGCCTACCGACTCAAGGACGAGCTCTGGGAGCGAAACCAGAAGCGTGACCCTCAGCACCGCTGGCACATGCAGCACGAGTTCCGGATTGCCGGCATTCCAAGCACTGTGGGCAATGAAGGGCTCCTGGCGGCAGGAACTCGCGAGGCTGCTCATCCGTCTCCGCGCGAATTCGATGTCCACATCGTGGATGCCGACGCGGCCAAGGTGGCGAACAGGCTCGTTCGCATCGCCAGTGCTGCGCCGGGCGGACAAGCGGCAGCGAAGCCGCTTGTCGACGCTGCCACCTTTCTTTCGCGCTTGGCGGCCCTTCCTTGCGGCGTACGCCACATGTCGGAATACTTGGCCGGCCCGGACGTGACCGACCGCACACGTAGGGAGTTCGACTGGCCCACTCATTTGGGTGCCGCCCTCGAGTTCAACCGCAGCGTTGATGTCGGAGACGACCGGCCGGCCCTACTTGATTACTTGGAGCGAAGCTCGAAGCTCTTCGGCAACTACCAAGCTGCGACCCCCTTTGCCCACAAGTTGGCCGCCCTCGTCGCGAATGCCGCCACGGGAAAGAAGCGCAGCGTGGTCATCGTGTTCCCCAATGCGCTTTACCGGCGCCTGGCCGAGCGCTTCCTGGCCGAGTATGACCAGTACCCGTCAGGTGCGACTTACGATGCCTTCGGTGGCCGCGTGCACCTACTGCCTGCTGCGCAACTGGAGGAGCACATTGACGGGCTGCATGGCGCCACGCTTGTATTCGCTGGACTCAACGAGGATTGTCTGCGCATGCTGTTGACTGACGACCGAGTCCCCGCGCACTCGGTACTCTTGCTGAACCAACGGGCAAGTCAGTTCCTGCGTGCAACCCTCAAGCCCATCGTGGAGCGCATGCCGGAGTTCAAATCCTACAAGCCGCGGATGGAGTCCATTCTGCGGCAACTCAAGGACTTGCCTGAAGACGCGTCTGTTCTTTCTACCGGCGACTACGTGTTGCCGACCTTCCGGGTCGAGCTGTCGTCCGATATTTCGCAGCACGAGCAGGAGGTCGACCCTGATTCATGGGGCATCCGGTTCGACAACGGCCTCACGCAATATCGCCGTGGCACATCGGACGTGTACGTCTACGAGCCGGGTTCGCAACATGCTACTGACGCGGGATTCAGGACGTGCCAAGTTCGCTCTTTGGAAGTCGGGGACAGGGTCTTCGTGATGTCTGCGGAGCTGCGCGAGATGGTCGAGCAGGTATTGTGTGACGCAGGGGTATCAATCCAGTCCGACAAGACGTTCGAGTCAGCGCTTCGTAGTTACCACGAGCTGGTGCAAAAGCGCCTTGCGCAGCGGTTTCGGCAAGCTACAGTGGCAGACAAGGTACGCGCCGTTCGCCAGTCGATGTTGGAACTCGATGCTAGCCTGGAACGCAGGTTGCCAACTTTGCAGGCGATGCGCCATTGGATTGACCTAGGGCGCTCTCCCGACACTCCATTCGAGCAGTTAAGGCCGCAAGCGCCAAATCGCGAAGACGTGTTCAAAGCCTTCGCGGAGGTGCTCGGCTTTTCCTCACTTGAGGCCGCCTATCATTGGCAGCGTGTCATCACGGCCGTCCGCACCTCTCGCCGGCTAGACGGACGCCATGTTTCCGACATCTACGCGTACATGCTCTTGCAGCCCGAGTCCGTTATGGCTCATTCCAGCATCAGACGAAAGACGCTTCACCAGTTATTCGACAAGGCACGTGAGAACGTCGCTACCGTCGAAATTGTTGGCCCCCTGAAGGAGTCAAAAGAATGAGCCAGTCTGTTTTGCGCGCTGACCCTGCGAAAATCTCCCCCACGCTGAAGGAGGCGGTGGTCGACAGTCTACTCAACTTGACTTATGCGCAACTCAGTGGTCAAGGACCAACCGGACAATACATCTTCGGCGCCCGTCCGCGAGCACTGCTCAACTCCGGTTTCCTACTGCCCCAGCGCAGTGTCTCGGGCGACGACGAGGTGACCTCTCCCATCTGGGTCTCGTCGCACGGACTACAGATGCAGCTCAACGCCGTGACGCCGGCAGTGATGACGGTCTCGCCTCGGTTTAGCGTTTATGTACGTGTGCTGCCCCGCGAGGAAGACCTAAGGCGACCGAACTGCCGGCCGGTTTTCATGTTGCGACAAGCGCTGGTCGATGAAATCAAAGCCGAGCGTGACCGCCGGCTGGAGGACGAGTGGGAGAAGGTCAAGGGGGCTTACACCTCCAAGTGGAAGCACCCAGGCTGGCCTGTGATTCGGGCCCGGGTCGTCGATGAGGTCTACAAAGCCAAAGGCGTCCCTCGGCACCTCCTGACCGCTGACGTCCCGCAAGACGAAGCCGACGTCGAGGCTGATGAGGCGCTAGGCGACGCAGACAGCGCAGGCGAGAGCACGAAGGAGGGGGTGCCAGTTAAAGCTGATGAGTCTTTGCCCATCAAGGACGAGCATTTCGAGCCGTTGACTGTCCCGCACAAATGGATGCGACTTGAGGTGCAGCTCCCGCCGCTCGAGCTTGATATCCTCAAGAGCAGCGAAGAACTGCAGCGCGACCTTGACGACCACGCCGCGCGCATGAACGCGGCCGTGGCCAAACGCGTAGCAGAGTGGGCGCAAAGCGACGACCCGGACACCGGCGGCAAGGCGTGGGGTTACCGGCACGACCTGAGCATCCCAGCAAGCCGTTACACCAAATGGGCCGACTTCCTTGACCTGGTCCGCAAGTCGAACCTGCGCATCACGTTGCCCCAGATTCAGCTGAGCTGGGACCTCGAGCTGTACCCTGACTGGCTGGACCCCTCAAAGCGCAGCTTCTTTCTTGCGCTTGAGAACGTCAGCAAGATGCCCAAGCAGCACGTCGACGAGGCGGAAGAGGCCGTCTTCCTCGTGTCGCTTCGGGTTGAGTTGCCGGCCGCGCTCCATCACCCGCTAAAGCTTGAGCGCGTCGAACCATCCTATCGCTATAACAAGTACCTCACCTATCCGGCAATGGGCCACAACTGTGGTGTCGTGCAGGTACAGTCTGACCCTGCGGTTTGCGTGCTTGAGACGACGTGGACACCTCGTTACACGCAACCGCGGATTGTCCCGACGAGTGCCAACGGGGTCCAGCGGCGAGTGCGCTCGCTCGCGCAGCCCGATGGACTAGATGGCTTGTCGCCACTCTTGCCGTCAATGCGGGAGTGGCTGAAGAACCTACCCACGCTGGTCAACCCTGCCGAAGGTCTCGACTCCTCCGACGTGGCGGGCATCGCTCGCGAAGAAGAGGCATTCCGTCAGGACTTGCGCAAATGGGAGGCTGAGATGAAGGCGGTCGAGGCAGGCCTGAACTGTCTGCGCGAGTCACGCGACGCCTGGCGCAGCCGGGGTCTCCAGACGGACGCGAAAGCCGTCGTCTACGAAGCGTGGCTGGCCACGAACGAGACGATGGCCGACTTCATGCAGGCGCGCTTCGGGGGCGACGACAGCGAATGGCGCCTATTCCAGCTGGCTTTCATCGTCGCTAACATTCCGGCACTCGCCTCGCGCATTCCGGAGTTGTCGCACTTCTACGACGAGCGCCGCGACGACGCGGTGACGCTGCTGTACTTCGCCACCGGTGGCGGCAAGTCCGAGGCATTCTTCGGACTACTGGTCTTCAACCTCATGCTCGACCGTCTGCGCGGCAAGCACCGTGGAGTGACGGCCCTGATTCGCTACCCGTTGCGCTTGCTGACGATTCAGCAGGCGCAACGGGCCGCGCGCGTGCTGGCGCATGGCGAGCGTGTACGCCGCCGTCATGGCTACGGCGGAGACTCGCTGTCCATCGGCTTCTGGGTGGGAAACGGTGGCTCGCCTAACCGCCATAGCGCCAAGGGTGTCAAGAGCATTCCGACCGTGTCTGAGGCGCCTCCCGTCCTCGCTGACGAGCAGTCCCTTCGGGAGAACGACAGCAAGTACACGTTGGCCATGCGCGCGTGGCGAAAGCTGCCCAAGTGCCCGTTTTGCGGCAGCGAAACCGCACTGCGGTTGTTCGTCGACTCCAAGAACCAGACGCTGGGCCATGTCTGCACCAATATCCAGTGTGACTCCAACGGGGGCCAGTGGAAGCCGCTCCCCTTCTACATCGTCGATGAGGACATCTACGACCTAGCGCCGTCGGTCTTGCTCGGCACGGTCGATAAGCTGGCGCTCATTGGCCACTCGAACCACACCATCCGGCGCATCTACGGCATGTTCGGCGCCGCACCTTGGGTCAACCCGTCTAACGGACGGCTGTACGTTCCCATCGACAACCGTGAACTCACGGCTGGTCCTGCCGCAAAAGGCATGGAGGGGGTGTACCCCGCCTATCAGACTGGCAAGCGCGTCTTCCACGACCCGTTTCCGAGCCTCATAATCCAAGACGAGGCGCACCTGCTCGACGAGTCCCTCGGCACGTTCGCCGGCCTGTTCGAGTCCACGCTCGATGCCGTGTTCGAGTGTCTGGCGAAGCCGCTCGCGAGCCTGATAGCGGTCGACGGGCAGGGCCGCCGGCGACGAGCCAAGGTCATCGCGGCGTCAGCCACCGTGGCTGACCCCGAGAGACAGCTTGAGCACCTTTATCAGCGCTCGATTCCGGCTACCCAGTTCCCGGAACCCGGACCGACTCTCTATGAGTCTTTCTACGCGAAGCCCGCGCAAGCTAAGGAAGTGCTGCGCGAGGCTCACCTGGACGTCGAAGTTGCCAGCCAGCAGGCACGGGTGTACACCGCCTTTATGACCAACGGCAAGCCGCACACATCCACCAGCGTGGCGGTACTGTCGGGGTTTCACTTGACCGTCACGCGGCTCTTCGACAACCTCACCAGCGGTGTACCCGCGCACTTCCAGGCGGCGCAGCAAATGTTGGTCGACCATGTCTCGGCGGGGCCGCTTGAGCAGCTGCACAAGCAGGTACTGGCCGCAGCGGACGCCTCGCAGCTGGCCACGCTTATCGACCTGCACCGCATTGCGCTCACCTACGTCACGAACAAGAAGGGCGGCGACCAAATCATGGCCGCCGAAGCTGAGGAGACTCGAAAGCGCCACCTCAACGAGGGCATCGCGCTGGAAGGCCTTGATACTCGCCTCATCACCGGCTCGGTCGAACAAGGCGAAATCCAGGCCGTCGTCGATACCGCACAGCGCCGCGTAGCCCCTGGCCAGCCGTTGCCGCCGATTCGAGAGCAACTTCGCTCCGTTATCGCCACCTCAGCTATCTCGCACGGTGTGGACGTCGACGAGTTCAACTCGATGTTCTTTGCCGGCATGCCCTCCGACATCGCGGAGTACATCCAGGCCTCATCACGTGTCGGACGTACGCACATCGGCTTCGTGGTCCTTGTGCCCACGCCACAGCGTCGCCGCGACCGTCACATCGTGCACGTCTTCGACATCTTTCATCGCTTCTTGGAGCGCATGGTGCAGCCAGCGGCTATCGACCGCTGGGCAGAGCGTGCCGTGGAGCGGGTCTTCCCGAGCCTGCTGCAGGCCTACCTGCTCGGGGTCGTTCCAAGCCGCGAATTGATTCGCCTACCGGAGGACGAGAAGGGCGGGACGCCGGACTTCAGCTTCATCCCCAACGTGCGTAGGGAGTTGAACTCCCGCGGCGACGACTTCATCGAGGAAATCGACAGGTTCGTTGAGTTGGCCATCGGGCTGCGCGATGCCTTCGCGCCAGAGGGCAAGGAGCATTACCGTGCCCGCATCGACCAAAAGACCCGCGACCTCGTTGCCAATGCGTGGAGCAGCCCGGTTTGGGGCAGCGGTAATATGGACGGCTACTTTAAGGCTCAGACAGACCTAATGCTCAAACCGATGACATCGCTGCGCGATGTCGACCAGGGAGGTGTCATTCAGGCTTCTACCCGAGACGCGGAAGGCAAGACCCAGACGCCTGGCGAGGTTCTGCTGGTGATGGACCTAGTCCGTCACGGCGTGGCTAACAACGACGGTGCCGATAACGCACAGACGGGGGACTGAGATGGCAATTCGCAAGGGGTTCTTGGATACCGAGGGCGAAGAAAAGACGCTCAGCGCGCCGACGATGGCGCGGTCCCGGGGGCAACTCGGCTCTGCTTACGCGCCCGGTGCCTTCTTCACCTTTGAGGGCGGTCTCGGCGCGTGCATTTCCTTGCCGGACTTCTCGGCAACGGTCGACGACGCTCCGATTCACGCGACCACGAAGGCACAAATCATTCTGCGACTTCAGGAAGTCTGGCAGAGTTGGTTTACGCGGTCTTACGCGGTGGGCAGCGGAAATCGGCAAATCGACCCCCGCCAGTGTTTGGATGAGGCGCTTCTCGGTGGCGCTACCGTCGTGCCTCTGGGCGCAGACCGGCTAGCGTTCCTGAGCCCGCTGCGCATGGGATATGCTCCGGCGCCGCTGACTTTTGTGTGCAACAAGTGCCGACTCTTCAGGCGCTTCGAATCGGCGCACGACCTGGCGCAGAACATCGCCCGTCTACGCAAAACGCAGTGCACCGCGGCTGACGGAAAAGGGCTGTGCCAGTGGCGTCAACTGGACGTCATCTTCGTGCACTGGTCGGGCGAGTGGATGCCAGCGACTCCTGGTCGATGGGAGTGGGATGACCGCAAGAACGACCTGAGGCTTTCCGGCGAAGAGTGCAGCGTATGTGGCAAAAGTGATTTCAAGCTGAATACCGACTCGCCGCGCATCGGTCAGTGGCACTTCTACTGCGCCAATCCGACCTGCGGGCATAAAGGGTCTGATGAATGGCGACAGAACGACCAGTTTACGACGGAGGTGTTCAGGGACACGGCCAGCAAGCGCGTGGGCGAGCGTCGTATGGAGCCCATCTCGTACCGAGCCTCTTCCGCCTACTACGCTCAATCCGAGCAGTTCGTCCTGTTTTCGGAGTCCGAGCACCACTTGATGGAGATGCTCGAACCACAACGACAGTCGGAGCTCGCCGCATTTATCGGCAAGCAGTTTCGGTTTGAGGGCGGTGAACTAACCCCTGACGAGATGAAAGCAGCGCTGCTGGCGGGTGGGAAAGCCGGCGAGTGGGAGACGTACGAGAGCCTTTCGAGCATCTGTGACCTAGCCCGGGGAATGGGCGACAAGGGCCCAAAGGAGATAGCTGAAAAGGAACTCAAGAAGCTCATCGACCGGTGGACTACAAGCGACCCGCCGCTCGTACCACCGCGTGTCGTCCTGCCGCCAGGAATCAACGCACAGCTGGCCGCTCGCAGTGAGTACACAAGCCGCTTCGACCCCTTCGTTCTGACGGTAGAGCATGAGGCACTCAACCGGGGCAAGCTCTCCGCTGCGCCCGACGGCGGTCGGGCTAAGTTCGTGCGCTTTAACCATCTCGACAACGACCTCGCCCCCAAAGACGCCAGCGTTAAGGCAGCCCAGGAAGCGCAGACCCAGCATTTAATGACAAAGCTCGGCATCGCAGACCTGGGCCTGATTCGAGAGTTTGACCTGTGTCGCTTCACGCACGGCTATACGCGGGTTAGCGCGACGCCGACCTTGGAGAAGCGGAACCAATTGATGCCCGTGCGCTTGCGCCTATTCGACCCGCTGCGTAACGGCAAACGACCCATCTACGTCGTAACGCAAGCCAACGAAGCGTTGTATGTGCGCCTCGACCCTCGCTCGGTTTACAGGTGGCTGCAGGCCGTCGGCGTCGTTGACCTGCCAGACTGGGACGAGAGCGGCACTGTCAAGCTTGGCGGAAAGATTCTGGAGGTCGCGCAGCCTTTTGGGCGGTACTTCTCGTTGCTCAAGGAGGATGATGCAGCTACCTATCGCTACGTCTATACCTTGCTCCATACCTACGCTCACTCCATGATGAAGAGCGTGGCCGAGCTCTCTGGTCTGGACCTAGGCTCGATGGGAGAGTACCTCTTTCCTTTGGACCTGGCGTTCGTCGTCTACCGAAACGGTACGACCATGGACCTAGGCAATCTTTCGTCGCTGTGGCGTAACGAGAGCAACAGGTTCCTGTCCCGCTTGCTTGAGCCATCCACGCATCGCTGCAACTCGGGCCGCCTCTGTGACACGGCCGGCGGGGCCTGCCCTGACTGCATCATGATTCCCGAAACATCGTGTCTTGCACAGAATCAGCTGCTGTCTCGTGCTGTTCTCAAAGGCGGCCCGCCGCCGCGCGAGGACGCCACACACAAGGGCAAGCGAATCCCCGGCTTTCTCGAGGTGGTCAACGAAGGGATTTCGGACTGAACTGCTGAACGCCTTCGGTGCGCTGGCATCTCACTGTGAAGTGAGCGCTGCCGCAAAGTGGGCAGATGAGGACAGCGGAAAATTACTCTGCAGTTGCTTGCATATTGACGCTCGTACTTGCAGGTGCGCGAGAGACCCACCGTCGCTTAAATGGGCATCGCTGGACAGATGGTCAGATAACCACATCGGTCACATGGCCTGCCCGGCGTAGCACCGACGAAGCCCGAGGACATCTTTCCAGCAGCCTTGAAAGCAGCGGTGGTTTCCGGACGCTTGCTAATTGGGGCATCGAACTCCTTTTCGACGACAAGCGTGTGTATGACTGCAGGCATAGCGCGCAACCCCGGAATGCCGCGTAACAGCGGACGCAAATGCGCGGCGGTTGACGAAGCCCCCATGGGCGAGAAGCGTACAAGGTGAAGCTTTGTCGAAGCGCCTTTACCGGTCTCAATGAACCACGGCAGTTCGACATTGACATCATTCAGCGTGGCCACAAGCCCTTCCGAAAACGAACCAGCGAGTTGCTTGATTACCGCTAACCCGCGCCTGCAGACAGTTTTGGCATCACGCGTAAGCTGCGGGTCGTCTGACGCGGGGGGAAGATGATATTTTTCCCATGCTGCATCGAAGACTGGCTTGGGCGGCGTCCTGTTTCTTGCATACTCTTCGAGCGTCTCCATGACGACCCACCTTGCTCGTACCGACGCGTCTATGTCCTGTTCGTGCGGCAGCTCCAGCCGGTAGCGGTAGTGATGTTGGAGCGGGCAACGGATATATGATTCAAACTCATCGAACTGGACCGAAACCTTGGTAGGCGTATGTGCACCTGTTGATTCGCCCGTCGATTTGGTCGCGGGCGTGTTTGTGAAGCTCCTACTCACATACTTGGAAGGGTCGGTTGTAAGCTGCTTGAGGCCGTCCTTTGCAAACTCGACGTTCTCATAGAGTTCCAGACATTGCTTCGCACGAGACAGCGCAACGTAGAAAAGGTTGTTGCGTTCGACAGCCGTTTCAAAGCGGTGCTCGTCGTCGTCACTACCCAAAACCGCTGGTGGCACCAGGTCGAGTATCGAATCTCCAGAACTCCATGGCTCGTCCGCACCATAGGAGTCGGTGTCGATGTAGCCGACGTGGACGGCTTCGAATTCGAGCCCCTTGCTCGCGTGCACGGTCATAACGCGCACGGCGTCCATAGCGCTTGCCGCGGGCGGCAGGTCTCTGTCTCGATAGGTGTCACCGATGCGCTGCCTCAACTGTTGTCGTAGAAGGTATCTGGACAAGGTCGCTTGGCGCATGTCGCCGTCGCCATTTCGAACAGAATATGCAAACTGCCACAGCGCAAGCCGCGCGGTCTGCGCCTCAATGGATGTGTCGGCAGCCGGTGGGAGCGCGAACCGGCGGTCCAGGAGCATGTCACATACAAAGTCCCAGGGACTTGTATGGCGGGAGAACCCCGCGAGTAGGGTCTTGAGTTGCGCACTCGCCAGCGCGCCAGTAGCAGACATACCTCCAGCAACCGTACCGAGCCAACGTCCGCGCTGCCACGCCATTTGGCCCTGTGACTGCTCCAGTAAAAAGGTGATATCGCTCATTGGCATTGCGATGCCGTTGACGTTCGTTAGCCCGACCAAAGCGCGAGGTGCGCGCTCGCATAGGAGTTGCATGAGACAAAGCAGCAGCTTTACCTCCGGTCGTTGGGCTAGTTCCCCAATGTAGAGAACCGGGAGCCCGGCTTCGCGTATCTTGGTTGCAAGAAACTCTACGTCAGCAGTTCGTCTGCAGAGTATGGCTTGCTGTCGAAAGCTGATACCAGATTTTCGCTGCTCACCAATTTCAGCAATCACTGCCGCTGGCAGGGCCGCACGCGTTGCGCATGAAATGAGTTCCGGCAGCCGTCCAGTTTTGCCGTTGACAGCGTGCATTGCATCCAAAGGCAGGCGGGATTCGAGCTCGTGGACGCGACCCGCGAGACTGAAAAGGTCCAGAATTTCCGATGAGCTTCTTCGGTTCTCGTCGAGCGGGTACTTTTTGACAGACGACGAGTCGCCGGTAGTTTGAAAGAAATGCTCAAATCGCAGCAGGCTCTTTACCGACGCACCGCGCCAGTGGTGGATGGCTTGCCGGACATCCCCAACAACCCAAAGGGATTTGGCATTTACGCAAAGTTGCCGGACCAACGTCACCATTGCTTCAGTGACGTCTTGGTATTCATCGACGAGAATATGCTCGAAGTGGTCTGCCAGCTCGGCGACGGCGTTTCTCTCATCGCGGATTTTGATGGCAGGCTTTGCGACGAGGTCGACAAAATCGACCATTCGCGATTCATGTAGCACGGTCTCGTGGAGTTCATACAGCGTCGCGATGTCTTCGCGTTCCAGCTGGATTGCTTCCTCGACAGGCTCCAGTGTTGCAAGCCGCGAGCGATACTCGTCCGGGCTGACGAGCTCTTCTTTCAGGCGTTGAATGCATACGGTAGCGGTTCTGAGCCATTCGTAGGGGTCTTCCACGCGCAAGTAGTGCTTCAACTCAACCCGAGGCAGGTTTTTTACAAGTAGGGATAGCTCTTGCAGCCTGTCTGCGACGAGTACGTCGGCACCGAGGTCAAAATGCTGGTGAAATTTGCGCAAAAATTCCAGCCCGAACGCGTGGAAGGTTCCTGCCCAAAGTTCGGCGGCTCGCGAAATACCAGCATTACGCAGCCGCTCAACCAACTCGAAGGCCGCCTTGTTCGTAAAGGTCAGGACAAGAATGCGACTGGGTTCAACGCCAAGCTCCTCGATTAGGTATTTGACGCGGTGAACGAGGGTTGTCGTTTTGCCTGTTCCTGGCCCTGCGACAACGTTGACGAATCGCTCCTTCGCCGTCGCTGCCTTCAGCTGGTCGGCACTCGGCGAAGGCAGCGGTTTTACAGGAGGCGGGGCGTACGGTGGCAGCAGGATACCCTCCAGCAACTGCTGCCTAACGACTTCGAGGGGAAGGAGATACTTGCCGGCAATCTGATAGGAACCTTCGCCTGCCTGCCAGAGGGAATCAGCTACCTCTCGCGGGAGCAGCAACTCGCGAGCAAAGACGTTCGCCTGCAATTCTTGACGCTCACGCGCGCCATATGCTTCCACCTTGGCCACTGCCGGAGTTTCTGGGGCGGCAGCCATCGACTTGAGATGAGCGATAGTCGTCGTCGGCTTTTCAGCATCGAGAACCCAATGACCAAGTTCATGTGCAACGAGATACGCAAACTCAGGCTCGCTGATATCGTTGCGGACATAGATGCAACGCTCCGGACGGTCAAGAACCGCGGCGCCGCCGCCAAGAGTGGAATAGGCGGCGGGCACCGTCTCGAGCGCTAGCTCCAGCTCGTCCTCCACGAATGACAGAAGCTCGCGACTCGTCGGTATTGGAGCGTCGCAATGTACCAAAAGTCGTTTTCGCAATACCTGCGCCTCTGCGCGAGCTCGGTCAAATGGGTTCATTGAAGTGCTTAGTCTGCGAACTCGAGGAGTGCCGAGGTGTCTTCATCGGAAAGACTCAGTGACTTCACCGCACCTTCCCAAGATTGCTGCGTGAGCCTGACCTCAGGCTTTCCATCTTCAGCCTTGAACGCCGGGACAGGGGAACCAAGGAAAGTCTCATTGAAGACTTGGCTAAGGAGCGCCATCGGCACCTTGAGTTTCAGAGATAGCGCTCGAAGCAAAGCTCGAGGTGCTGCTGTCTTTCCTGATAGAACGCCGCTCAGAAGGGGGCCACGCTTTCCAAGACCAATATCTTCCGCAAGCTTGCGGGCCGCCGGCCCCTTGTATTTCGCGACGATTGCCTTTGCCGATTCGAGTTCGGTTGGCACGACCTCGCCTGCGGCAATTGCGGACTGCCGGACCAACGCGTCACTCATGCACATCGCGACAATCTGCGACGCTGATTTGCCGTACTCTTTGGCGGAAAGTTTGATTCGTGTGGCTAGCCTGCGGTCCACGCGCACCATCCACTGCATATTCTCGCCCTCGTTGTATGTCGCGAGCTTCGATTCGAAGCTCGCCAACAAACGACGCGGGCTTTCCGTAAAGGTGCGCGTTTCGAAGTCCTCGAAACCCTTCGATAGCATGTCTCGTGCTACTGCGGCGGTAGACGTTCGCCGCGCCAGTGCAAGCGCGTTGATTGCGGTGTGCAGAGAGGCCGTTGTACTAACGCCAATAGTTTCCTGACGCTCTTTCGTCCTCGATGCCGCGGTTTCGCATTCGTTGGGTTGCATATTGGCCTCCCCGCTTCGCGTGCAGTTCTTTTCAAGAGCGAGCCTGTATTCGGAAACCCAATGGTCGACCACTCTAGCGCCTAGAATCTCTTCAGTAAGCGCCGCGAGCAGGCTTCGGGCAGCCTCGTCCGCGTTACGCGCGTCTTTGTACAGCTTTTTGTTACTAGGCAGTGTGACCGAGCAAGTGACGCCATCGTTGCCAACACTTGCAGTAAACTCGACAGTCCTAGATATGGACTCAACTAACGCCACGAATTCTTTAACCATCCGTGCAGGACGTTCGGCTTCTGCTTGGGGAAGAGTCGTGGATGACATGATTTGGCTCGCTCGGGCCGAGGGTATGTCAACAGTATAGTCATGTACCAACTATATATCAACCTCCGGGGGCTCCTCTGATTTCCGTTGAATTCGCAACCGCTGTTCAGGCGGTGGTGCAGGCGTGGCGGCAAAACCAGCAATCGCTCGAGCAGGTGAGAGATGCATTGCGTATACCTGCAAAGCTGGTCGGCGAGTTGTCCGCCGCCGTGAGGGACGCTCATCAGAAGAGCACGGGCCAAAGCTTCGAAGCCTTGTCGGCGAGTCTTTGGGCTGCGCCGTTTGTGATGCTGCCCAAGGCCTTCGCTCAAGGGGAATTGCCTGAGACGCCGCAGGCCTTCGTACCAGTTCCGGATGCCGAGGGTACCCTAATCGCCCGAGTTTCTGCCGTTGTCGCCATGGGGGCACTGGGCATGGAGACTGTGTCCTACGGTTCGGAAAATGATGGTGAGTTGTTTGTGAACCTTGTTGTTTTCCCAGGCGAAGGGCGTATTGCGGACAAGTCGAAAGGTGCAATGCGGGGGCACACCGATGCTGTGACTTTTCCGTTCCGGGGGCAACTGGATGTGAGCAATCCGGATATTGCGCCGTCGCCCGACTTCGTTTGCCTCTCAGGCTTGCGTAATCCAGATGGTGTTCGCACAACCGTCATGCCGATAAGCGATGTCTTGGCGGGCCTTTCCGCTGAGCACATCGATGAACTCAAGAAGCAGCAGTTCGACATCCGGTCCCAAAAGACTTTCATCCCCGGGATGAATCTCATCCTTGGTAAGGAGCATGGCGTCGACGAGGGCGAAATCTTGCTTGATGTGGGCGGTGAGACCTGGGTCCGCTACAGCCACAGCAGCATACTCGTCGACGAAGACGAACAGCCTGCAGCCGCCGAGGCTAACGCTGCGTTCGCGGCTGCCTGTCTCCAGCACTGCACATCTGTCGTCGTCGAGCCCGGCGACATCCTGCTAGTGAACAATCGATTGGCCTTGCATGGGCGCAGTGATGTCGGGGGAGAGCCGGGTGGCGAATCTCGCTGGATTCTCCGTACTTACGGGCTTGACACTACCGGGCTGACGAAGGGGCAGCGATACTCGAAACCTGCCTATATGCTTTTCCCATAAGGGTGATGGCGGGATTTATGACGGCCCGGTGTTCGATTGAACGAGGAGACCAATGGCCCGGAATACAAACGGTGCCTGCTGAAGACAATCCGAGGTGGAGTGCTCTACGACGTTGACGAGCTGCTGTCCGACGTGCGCGAAATGGTCGCAGGACCCGGTGCGGTTCATATTTGGTAGAGGGAATATCTGCAACACGCAGCAGGTAGATAAAAGCTCCAGAATGTCGATTTATTAAGCGTTCGTGTAACAGGGCGACACGAATTGCTTGTCTTGGCCGGCTTCAAGCATGTCGTCGGGGGATTTCACCGTTCAAAACGACGAGAATTGGTCGTGGCGCGACATCAATTGTTGAACTCCACATCTTCTCCTCTTCGCGCTGCTCGCACCGCTTGTGTCGCTTTCCATTCTGCGGGGGCTGAGCGTTCGATATCCGACGCAGTCGTTTCGAGTGCGCGCGGGCGACTTGCGCTACGTCAACGTTCTGATGACGTTTGATCCCTTGCACGTCGCGTTCTTCTTTTTGTCAGTTGATTGGGACTAACCTGAAGTGGGCCGCCAAAGATTTTCTTTCAGTGACGAACAGAATATCTCGTTTGCGGAGGTCGATTGGGCGGCAAAAAATAGCTCTCGGTGGAGACGACTATAAGAGACCCGACCGCCTCTTCCGGCAGTGCTCGGCTGAGGGCGTCGAGACATGAGTGGATCGTCTTCACTGAGGTGTGGATCCGATGCAATGAGTTGTCCATCGACCGCCTTGAAGTTCGCGGAATCGTTCGGTTCAGTCTCGATGTTCGGCCGAAGAGAAGAATGGTGTACTGAGACCTGCTGTAACTAAAGGAGAATGACGCTGATGAAAGACTGGAATGCCTATCGCAATGCCCTGTCGGCGCGATTCGGTGAATTCACTTCGATGAGCCCGGATGTGATGGAGGGGATGAGCAAGATCAGTGGTAGTGCCGTCAAGACGGGGCATCTTGAGCCGAAAATTCATGAGCTGATCGCACTTGCGGTAGCGGTGACGACCCGCTGCGATGGCTGCATCAGCTTTCATACGAAGGCGGCCGTTGAGCGCGGCGCATCGCGAGAAGAAATCGCGGAAGCGCTCGGCGTAGCGATAGCACTGAATGCCGGTGCGGCTGCCGTGTATTCGGCACGCGTACTCGACGCGCATGCCGCACTGCCGGCAGCGAACAAGTAACAGTGCCACGCGACCGGACATGGCCTCGCCGTGGGCGGTCGCATCACCTCTCCCGGCCGGGAAATCGCGCTTTCATTGGACCGGCCTTGATCTCGGCGTGACGACACGGCGCTCGTCGGGCCGGTCCGGCACTGGTGGTCGATGCACGCGTCGTCGCGGCGTGACCGCGCCGGTTCGGATTGATTTGGTCGTGTTATGAAGAACTTTGCGTCGCTGACTCAGATCACCGCTTTCGTTCGAATAGCGGAATTGGGAAGCCTGTCCGCTGCTGCCCGAGAGTTGAACCTGTCGCCGTCGGCAGTCAGCAAGAGCCTTGCGCAACTCGAAAACCGGCTCGGGGTGCTCCTCGTGAAGCGCACGACGCGAAGCCTGACCTTGACGGACAGCGGTCGGATCATTTTCGAGCGTGCCAACGACATACTGGCCGATCTCGAAGTCACCCTGGACGCGGCGCGTCAATCGAAGAGCCCGGAAGGGAATCTGCGCCTGACGTGCTCCATGGCCTTTGGTTCCAAACAACTCACGCCGATCCTGGGCCGCTATCTGGATGCCCGGTCACAGGTGAGTGCGTCGATCGCACTTGAAGACCGGCTGACCAACCTCGTCGAGGAAAACTTCGATCTCGCGATCCGCATTACCAGCAGGGCGGATTCCAGCTACGCCGCGAGAAAACTGGCAACGATACATTGGGTGTACTGCGCGGCACCCGCCTATCTCGATTCGAACGAGTCGATTCGCGAGCCGGCGGATCTTATGCAACACAGGTGCCTGGTCTACCCCGCTATGACCGTAAATGGCGCATGGACGTTCAGTGACGGGCAGCGCACCCACCAGGTACAGCAGATACCGGTCAAGTCGGTCCTCGATTCGAATTCAAGTTTGGCACTACACGAAGCTGCGTTGCAGGGCCTCGGGGTTGCGTGCTTGCCCACGTATCTCGTCTCATCCGATGTGGTTCAGGGCGCGCTGCGCGTTGTCGTGCCGGATCACCGACCGATCATCACGCATACGTTGTATGCGATGTATTACCGATCGAAGCACGCGAACATGCTCGTGCGCAACTTCATCGATTTCGTGGTTGCCGATATCGGGGACATTCCGCATTGGGACCGGGCGGTGCAGGATTCAGTCGGTTTGCCGCGGTTTGAATACGAAGCAACTTGAGTCATCGGATCACGGGGGCCTGAAGGACGCTGAATGGGTGCCGGCAATGCTGCTTGCCGTGTGCCTGTCCATGCGTGTGCGTGAACGCGGACACCCTCTGAATACCGTTGGCTAAACGGCCGGGTCACGGCGAGTTGTCGAGGCGCGACCCGTGATGTTTCGGGGGTCGAATTGCGCCCACATTTGTGAGTAAAACGCTCGACTGTGGAGAGAAAAAGTCAATTGTGTCGAAAATTATAGCTGCCGATACTCAAGTTGAGGCACGCGTTAGTCCTTGATTTCTGGTATCAATTAGACGCTACAGGAGATGCAGAAGTGAAACTCAAGAATGCTATTGTATTCGGAATCCTATCGATTTCGACGGTTGGTTCGATCCTTTCAGCACACGCGGAAGACGTGCTCGATACGGTCAAGTCTCGCGGTGTCCTGATGGTCGGGATGGAGGGAACCTACCCGCCGTTCAACTACCGGGACCAGAGCGGCGAGTTGCAGGGCTTCGATGTGGATGTGGCGCGCGGAGTGGCCGCGAAGCTGGGTGTCAAGCCGCAATTCTTCACGTCGGAATGGTCCAGTCTGATTGGCGGCCTGCAGGCCGGGAAATTCGATGTCGTGACCAACCAGGTGTCGATCACGCCGCAACGCCGTCAATCTCTCGATTTCACCCCGCCGTACGCGTACTCCGCGGTTCAGGTCCTGGAACGGCGCGATGACAAGCAGGAGTACCGAAGCCTCGACGAGCTGAAAGGGAAGCGGGTTGCCGTCACGCTCGGCTCCAACTACGCCGACTATGCCAAGTCGGTTCCCGGCATCATCGTACAGACCTATCCGGGGATGTCCGAAGCGCTCAGTGATCTCGTGAGCGGGCGAGCCGATGCGTACCTGAACGATCGCCTGTTCGTTCCGTATCTGATCAAGACCTCGAAGGTCGCGGTTCGCGGGGGCGGATTGATGAAGAACACGGACGTGCAGATCGGCATTCCGTATCGAAAAGGTAATCCGAAATTCGCGGCGGCGGTAAATGGGGCGGTGAGCGCGATGGAACAGGACGGTACGCTCGCCGCGATCTCGAAGAAGTGGTTCGGTACCGATGTGACCCATCCCACGGGCAACTGAACCTTTGATTGCCGATAGAGCGTGCCGCACGCAGGAAACGAACAGATGGAACAATTCAATCTAATTCTGAGCTCCGGTCCCGTCCTGTTGATGGGTGCATTGTTGACCATCAAGTTTGCGATTGCCGCGATGGTCCTCGGTCTCATCGTCGGCGCCGCTGTGGCGGTGATGAGAATCAGCGGCAATCGCGTACTGGATCGTGTCGCTCAGGCTTACGTCAGTATCATGCGCGGCACGCCGTTGCTGGTTCAGATGTTCGTCATGTACTACGGGCTTCCCGACGTGGGTATCTCGCTGTCTCCGACCGCGGCCGGGGTGCTCACGTTGACGCTCAATGCCGGGGCCTATCTTTCCGAAAGCATGCGTGGGGCGATCCTCGGTATTCCACGAGGGCAATGGAGTGCGTCCCACAGCCTGGGGCTCACCTATTTCCAGACGCTGCGGTACGTGGTCGGGCCGCAGGCACTGCGCCTCGCGGTTCCGTCGATGGGGAACACGTTGATCAGCCTGATCAAGGATACATCGCTGGTATCGGTGATCACGGTGACGGAATTGCTGCGGTCTGCGCAAGAGGTGATTGCAACGACGTTCCAGCCGCTGCCGCTGTATCTGGCCGTGGCGGCGTTGTACTGGGTGTTGAGTTCGTTGTTGGGTGCGGTTCAGACCCGGCTCGAAGGGCGTCTGACGCTGCGGACCCGACATTGACCCGTGGCGAACGCTCGGCCCCCAACGTTGAATGCACTTGCAGGATAGGTAACCCAACATGATCGACATCAATAACGTCTCGAAGTGGTATGGCCAGTTTCGTGTGCTCGATAGCTGCACGACTGCGGTTCAGAAAGGTGAGGTCGTCGTCGTATGCGGACCGTCCGGTTCTGGCAAGTCGACACTCATCAAGACGATCAACGGTCTTGAAGGATTTCAGGAAGGCTCGATCACGGTCGATGGCGTCAGCGTGGGACATTCGAAGACGAACCTGTCGTCGCTTCGGTCGCGAGTTGGAATGGTTTTTCAGCATTTCGAACTGTTCCCGCATATGACAATTCTTCAAAATCTGACCCTGGCGCAGCTAAAGGTGCTTCGCCGGCCTCGCGACGAGGCGGAGGACAAGGCGCTGACGCTTCTGGAGCGTGTGGGGCTCAAGTGTCACGCGCAGAAGTATCCGGGACAAATGTCCGGAGGACAGCAGCAACGTGTGGCCATAGCGAGGGCGTTGTCGATGGATCCCCATGCCATGCTGTTCGATGAGCCGACATCTGCACTCGATCCGGAAATGATTAACGAGGTCCTGGATGTGATGATCGAGCTCGCGCAGGAAGGGATGACGATGGTTTGCGTGACGCACGAGATGGGCTTTGCCCGCAAAGTTGCGGACCGCGTTCTGTTCATGGATGCCGGCATCATCGTGGAAGACTGCGTGAAGGACAGCTTCTTTGACGCACCGCGATCGGAGCGCGCTCGAGATTTCCTCGCGAAGGTCCTGCATTGAAATCCGACGTGCACACGTTCCCCGTGTAGCGATGGCACCCGCATTGGCGGGTGCCATCGCTGCCGCCGGCGCTGAGGTGGCCGTGCGCGATTCTCTGATCCGCACACAGGATCCTGAAATGTACTAGTGACAGAAAATGGAAGATCGCTTTTGCGCTGCTCCCGATTCCGTAGCGCTGCAACAGAAGATCAAGGAGCTGATCGCCACCGGTGAATTCGAGATGGGGGGGAAGATCAGCGAGGACCAGTTGACCACGCGGTTTGGCGCTGGCAGGGCGACGATTCGTCATGCATTGGCGAGCCTGTCGGCAGTCGGTTTGCTCGACGTTCGGCCCAGGGTCGGAACGTTTGTCTTCTCGCTCGATCTCGAGGAGTTCGATGAGCTCAACACCTTGAGAGAAGTTCTCGAGTGCGCTGCCATCCGGATTTCGATGGAATCGAACCGTCGGATATTTTTGCAGTGCATGCAGGAAAATCTGGAAAAGGCCAGCACACTGACATTCCGGAGCAACGATCACCTCGAATATCGGATGCTCGACCGCGAGTTTCACCGACTTCCATTTGTCTGTGCCAGAAACAAGTACCTGACGGAGGCCTACGGAAACATAGAAATCAAAATCTGGACGATGCGCAGCCTCCTGACCTTTCCCGACGCTCACTACAACGCGTCCCTCGAATCGCATCGTTCCGTCGTCGAACTGTTGACCGACGGTCACGTGGAGCTGGCCTGCGAAAGACTCCAGAAACATATCAAGACGAGTTTTTCGCCTCGGGAAAAGAATCTCCTTCGATCCTTCGACGGGTGACGTTGCCTGCCGGCTATTCATGCACCTCGCGCTCTCCGGAAGTCCTCGGGGCGCGTCAAGCGGGTTCCATGCTCCTCTCTAGTGCTTTCGGCGATGCCTTTGCGGCGCCGGTTCACCTGTGGTGCTTGAATGAGCGTCGCGCATCAACATGCGACTCATAGCGGTTCGTCGAGCGTTACTGAAAGGCTGCTTCGCCGAAGCACGACACGGCGCTTCACCAACCGTACCCGTCCTTGGCGTCCGGTCCGCATCCCGATTGGCCGGCGTTGATCGGCTTTCGAATCCTGTGTCAATCGGCATTTTCATAATCCTGGCAGGCCAGCGCGCGAGGCCATTCATTGACGCTGTATTCGATGGATACCTAAACTTTCGCTGTGTTCTTCGGGCGGCTGCAATCGATCGCGAGTCGTAACAAGCAGTCAACGCGATGAGAATCGCGCGTGTATCGGGAGATTCGAATGAAAGTGGCTTATCTTGGTTCGTTGGCGCGATCGCTGGTCGCGATGGAACTGGACAATGATCCGTTTGAAAATCATGCCGGCCGACAACGCATCTGAGCTGGCCGCGATGATCTCCGATGCGGATGTGCTCGTCACGACCGGTCCGTCGTACACGAAGGAGATCGCAGACGTCGTCGGTCGATCCACGCGGCTACAGCTCATTCAGTTGATGTCCGCGGGGTTTGAGAATCTGGTGAAGTATGGTTTTCCGCCGAGCGCAAAAGTCACCAATGCTGCCGACGCTTGGTCGATTGCGGTGGCCGAGCATGCAATGATGCTCGTTCTCGCACTCAGCAAGCGCATTCCGGACGCATTGTTTCTGCAAGCGGCCCGGCAATGGGGGCGCACCTACTCGGACTCGTCGCGATCCCTTTACGGCAAGACGATCGCGATCGTCGGATACGGCAGGATCGGCAGGGCGCTGGCCGTTCGGGCCAAAGCATTCTCGATGCGCACCATTGGTTTGAATCGCGCGGGCGAGGGCGATGCCTTCGTCGACGAAATCGCGGAGATCGTGAACTTCCGAACGGTGGTTTCGCAGGCCGACGTCGTGGTCGCTGCGGTGCCGTCGACGTCGGAGACGGTCGGCATGTTCGACCGAGAGGCGTTCTCCCGGTTCAAGGATGGTGCGCTTTTCATCAACGTAGCGAGGGGAGACATCGTCAACCAGACCGATCTCGACGATGCGCTTCGTTCCGGGAAATTGGGCGGCGCGGCCGTCGATGTCACCAGCCCGGAGCCATTGCCTCGCAGCGATCCATTCTGGTCGACCCCGAACCTTATCATTACTCCGCATGTTGCAGGGGCCGTGTCGGATATCGTTCCTGACAATATTAAGGACATCGTCTCCGAGAATCTGAGAAGGCTCGCGAGAGGCGAGAAACTTAAGAACCCGGTATCTATAAGTTAGTTATTCGAAATTAATTGACCAGGGAGGCCGACTTCTCGGTAGCAGGATTGCCGGACACCGGAAATTAGACCACTCTGGTTTATTGGGCGGGTGAAGTGTGCTTCCCCGAGTGAATCCTGTTCGAGTCGACACTTGTTTTTCATGCCCTGCGCTTTGCGGCGTGCCGGTTCAATTGTTTGTGTATTTTTTATATTCGAGGATATATGAAGATAACAAAGGTCGAGATTTTCGATTGCGAGGTCAACCGGAAGGATCCGGCCATGGCGAAGTTCAATCCGGTCATGGTTCGCGTGCATACCGATGCGGGAATCAGCGGTATCGGCGAGGTAGGGCTTGCGTATGGTGCGGGCGCGAAAGCTGCCGTCGGGATTCTGCGCGATTTCGCCCCGTTCGTGCTGGGGCGCGATCCGATGAAGGTCGAGGCGCTGTGGGAGCTGTTGTTTCGAACCACCTACTGGGGTGCAGGCGGCGGGCCGGTCGTTTATGGCGGCATCAGTGCCTACGATATCGCGCTTTGGGATATCCGCGGCCAGGTCATGAACCAACCGGTGTATCAACTGCTTGGCGGCAAGACGAACGACGACCTTCGGACTTACGCGAGCCAGTTGCAGTTCGGCTGGGGCGACGAGTACTCGCAGAACGTGACGCCGGAGCAGTATGCGGCCAGCGCTCGGGCTGCTCTCGCAGAAGGCTATGACGCAGTGAAGGTGGATCCGCTGCAGATCGGCCGCGACGGCGTGAAAACGGGCGTTGCCAAAATCAACCAGAAAAACTACGGGATATTGCGTTACGACGATCTTCAGATGGGCGTCGAGCGCATCGCGGCAATTCGGGACGCGGTCGGGCCACAGGTCGACATCATCTGCGAGATTCATTCGCTGCTCGGTACGAATTCGGCAATTCAGTTCGCGCGCGCCATTGAGCCGTACAACATCTTCTACTATGAAGAGCCGGTGAACCCGCTGAACTCGAAGAATTTCGAGAAGATTTCCGCCAACACGCACATTCCGCTCTCAACCGGTGAGCGCTCCTATACGCGCTGGGGATACCGGGAACTCCTCGAAAAACAGACGCTGGCGGTCGTGCAGCCGGACCTGTGCCTGGTCGGCGGCATTACTGAGGGCAAGAAGATCTGCGACATGGCCAACATCTACGATGCAACGGTGCAGGTACATGTCTGCGGCGGCCCGGTGTCGACGGCTGCGTCGCTGCATCTGGAAGCAGTGATCCCGAACTTCGTCATTCACGAGCACCACACCTATGCGCTGAAGTCCTGTGTGCGTGAACTCTGCGTGAACGACTATCAACCGCATCGCGGGCGCTTCAAGGTTCCCGATGTGCCGGGACTGGGCCAGGCGCTCAACGACGAAGTGGTTAAAGACTATCTCGCCTATACGATCGAGTGACCCGGCATCGCTCCGTCTCGGAGCGATGGAAATAAAGACGGATCAGAAGTCATTTGATCCGTCTTATGGAGGAGACCCCCATGTTGTCGAACAAAGCGGTTCTGGCTCTGACCGACCGTCCGACGCGCCAACGTCATGTGTTGGCGGCGATTCTGCTCGCAGTCCTGTTTTTCTCTTATATAGACCGGGTCAACGTTTCGATCCTGGTCGTCGATCCGACATTTCTTGCGGAAATGGGCATCGCCGGTAATGCGGTGCAGAAGGGTCTCCTGATGACGGTGTTTCTGATCGCTTACGGTGTAGGGAACGTTGTTCTCAGCCCGCTCGGTGACAGGATCGGCGCACGCAAGGCGATGGCCTTGTCGATTGCGTGCTGGGCCCTGTCGTTACTGGTCGGCGGGATGGCGACTGCGTTCATGACGATTCTGGTGTCGCGGGCCGTGCTGGGCATGAGCGAGGGACTGCACTTTCCGATGCAGAGCAAGTATGTGAAGGAGTGGTTCCCGGTGTCCGAGCGAGGCAAGGCAAACGCGGTGTGGCAGACCGGGCTGTCGATTGCGCCGGCATTGGCGATGCCCTTGTTCACGATGATCATTCAGGTCAGCGGCTGGCGGTCGAGTTTCGTGATCCTGAGTGCGCTGGGGTTGATCCCGCTGGCTCTCGTCTGGTTCATGACGACGGATACGCCGCGACAGCACAAGAAAGTCAATGAGCTGGAACTCGACCATATCGAGGCGGGCCTCCAGCCTGGAGACGGTTCGCCGGAGACGGGTGACTCGCTCGCGGCGGGCACCCGGTCATTCACTCGCGACTACCGGTTCTGGCTTCTGGTTTCGTACTATTCCTTCCACGCGTCAATCTTCTGGGGGACGATTACGTGGTTGCCGACCTATCTCAAGGAGGCCAAGGGGTTCTCGTGGGGTGAGATGGGTGTCCTTTCGTCGTTGCCGTGGATTCTGGCGTTCGTCGCGAAAATCGCGTCGGGGTATGTCTGTGACAGGACCGGACAGCGGGCGCCCCTGATTTTCGTGTCAATGGTCGTTGTCAGCCTCGGCGTGCTGTTCGGCGCGACGTTGAGTAACACGGTGATGGCCACGATTCTGCTCTCACTTGGCATCGGGGCACTCGGTTTCGCTTTTCCGCCGGTCTGGACGATGCTGCAGGATATCGTGCCGCGCAATGCAATCGGCATCGGGTCCGGGCTGATGAATGGCCTCGCAAACGGATTTTCAGCGTTGGCGCCAACGGCGATCGGCTTCGTCATCCATATGACGGGATCGTATGCGTACGGCCTTTACTTCCTGGTCTGCTGCAGCGCAATCTCGGCACTCATCATGCTGTTCATGACGCTCAAGGGGCGCTGAACCCCGGCCCTGCAATCCCGGCACGACGACACGAAACGCGTGCCGGGATGTGCGTCAATCAGGCGCCTTCGAACAAGCGGTCAACCTTCGATTGCCTCGACGAGTCAGGTGATTCGCCAACACGAATCACGCGTGAAGGTTGTCTGTTCCTATATATACAACGTCAAATACTCGACAGACAGTCATGTCGCGATGTCTTAAATTCGGTCAGGAAACAAATTTTTAAACCGATAACTGGAATCAATAAATGTTTATTGGCTTTATCCCGGTGCTGGTGGCATTCGCGGCGACGATCACGTCGTTGCGAAATCAGAAAAACGCACGCCTCCTGTGGATGGTTTGTGCGCTTCTGGTCGTCGTGTGGACCGTGTTTCACGGCAGTCATCACATGGCCGATCTCTCGAAGCTGGGGTCGTGGTGATGAAACGTGACGGTCGAAATCTCCGGAATATCGATGTGGCGGCGCTTGCGGGTGTTTGTTTTGTCCTGATCGAGGCGTTTTACTATCAGATCGTGCTCGGTGAACTGCCGTGCGCATTCTGCAATCTGATTCGCGTCGGATTCATGTTGTTCGGCAGCGGCCTGTTGCTGAACATGCGATTCGGGGTGAGCGCCTGGAACTACGTTCTCAGTGCATCCGGGGCCCTGATCGGCGGGCTGATCAGCCTGCTGTTCATGTTCGCGAAGGCCCCGCCGTACACGACCCCCACCGGATCGGCGATTTTCGGCCTGCATATGTACACATGGTCGTACATCGCCTTTACCGTCGCGCTGATGTATTGCGTGGTCATGCTGGCGTTGCACGCGCCGGTCGCCACGGGCAACGAACAACTGGCGGTTGGCTCGCCATCCATTCCGCGATCGATCGTGATCGGCGTATTTGTCCTCCTGGTCGGTGCCAATCTGCTTTCCGCCTTTCTGCAGAATGGATTCCATACGTTCAAGGCGGGCGGACAAAAGCATTATCAGATGCTCTATGACGGGGACGTCATGAAACCGTGACGCGGGCGCGAAGACGCCACGTCGACGATGTGAAGGAAGCGAATCTTTATCGGGCAGGCCAGGGCCGCGACCCTGGTCTGCCGACAACGCGATGCATGCTGTCATGTTGCCTGGTCGGCATGGTCGATCCACCCTGGAGGAGAGAATGGGAGACGTGGGCAAGATCAGCAGGCGTACTGCATTGAAGAATATTGCATCGACCGCATTGGGCGCGAGCGCGGCGTTGAGCGTCGGCACTGCTCACGCAGGTTCGGAATCCGCACGTGGTCGGAATCGTGCAGCGGGGTCGCAAGAGCCCTCCGAGGGGACGAATGTGCCTCCCGGTCGCCCGGCCTGGATGATGGCACCGGGACGAGGGCTGACCGGATACGGCACGCCGTCTTCGTACGAAAAGAATGTCGTGCGCATTCCGACCACCACGACGGCAATCGACCTGGCCTCGTGGAACTTCACACCGTTACAACACCTTCACGGCATCGTGACGCCCAGCGGGCTGCATTTTGAACGCAACCACGGGGGCGTTCCGGACATCGACCCTTCGCAACACCGACTGCTGATCGAAGGGATGGTCAAGCGACCGCTGATGCTGACGATGGACGACCTGATGCGCTATCCGAGCGTCTCGCGCATGCATTTCATAGAATGTTCGGGCAATACGTCGACGGAATGGCGCAGGCCCACGGGCAAGACCGTCCAGCAAACGCATGGACTGCTCAGTTGCTCGGAATGGACCGGGGTTCTGCTTTCGACAGTGTTGAGCGATGTCGGGATCGACCCGAAAGCGACCTGGGCACTTGCCGAAGGGGCCGATGCGGCAGCGATGGATCGCAGCATTCCGGTGCGAAAGCTGCTCGACGATGCGATGCTTGCCTATGCGCAGAATGGCGAAATGCTGCGGCCGTCGCAGGGTTATCCGTTGCGACTGCTCGTGCCGGGCTACGAAGGCAACATGAACATCAAATGGTTGCGGCGTCTGAAATTCGGCGCTGCGCCGTTCGAGACCTACGAGGAGACCGCGTACTACACGGAATTGCTGAAAGGCGGGAGGGCCAGGCAGTTCAATTTCGTGATGCGGGCGAAGTCCGTCATCACGTCTCCTTCGGGCGGCATGCTGCTGGATAAGTCCGGGTACCGCGAGATCTCCGGTCTCGCATGGTCCGGGGAAGGAAAAATCCGGCAGGTCGATGTATCGACCGATGGCGGACGGACCTGGCGCCGTGCCCGGCTTCAGGAACCGGTGCTCTCGAAGTGCCTGACGAGATTCAGGCTCGACTGGGACTGGGATGGCTCACCGGCCATCCTGCAGAGTCGGTGCGTAGACGAGACGGGATACGAACAGCCGTCGATGCAGAGCATCATCCAGGCGCGCGGCGTGAATTCGGTTTATCACTTGAACGGCATCCAGAGCTGGCAGGTCGATCGCAACGGGGAGGTGACCAATGTTCGCGTCTGACCAGACCCTGCGTAGGTTGCTGCTCGCGAGTGCGATATACGCGGGAACCGCGTGTACTGTATTCGCGCAGTCCGTTGCGAAGCCGTCGATGCATGTCGGCCGCAGCCCGACGGCCGAGGAGATCGCAGGATGGGATATCGATGTCGTACCCGACGGCACCGGGCTTCCGATCGGACATGGAACGGCGGCAGAGGGCGCCGCCGTATTTGCGATGCGGTGCGCGGCATGTCATGGCGCGAATGGGGAGGGCGTTTCTGTTCCGGAGCGAGGCGCATTTCCGCGGCTCGTTGGCGGCATCGGGACGCTGGCTGACGATGTGCCCGTGAAAACGGTCGGGAGTTATTGGCCATACGCAACCGGCGTGTTCGACTATATCCGGCGCGCGATGCCGCTGACGGCCCCGGGCTCGTTGACCAGCAACGAGGTCTACGCGCTCGTCGCGTTCATTCTGTCGCGCAACGGCGTGATTCCCGCACCTGCCGTGATGAATGAAAAGACGCTCCCTGCCGTGGTGATGCCAAACCGTGACGGCTTTATCCGTAGTGCGCAAAGCGAGAAGCTGGCGCGTCCGAGGGCTGACGGCGACTGATACCGTCGCCGGTCCCCGTCACTCGCGAACGTCGTTGCATATCCGGGCCATGGCCGCGTGTTGCAGCATCGCGGCGTTCGGAGATGCCTTGCGCGCCGACAACACGTGCCGGCGCGCAAGGACATGCCGGGGGATCGGCTTACGGGACCACCAGCGCCGTATCGCGCTGCTCGCGTGCGGAAGGCGGGGTGCTGAGCAGGCAGCCGACTACGCCGAGCACGCCGCCCGCCACGCTATACAGCACCGGGGCCAGCGGCAGACCCGTTGCATGGATCAGCAAAGTGACATTGAACGGGGCAAACCCTCCGAACACCATGACCGCGAGGTTGTAGCAGATTGCCAGGCCGGAAGAGCGGATGCCGGCGGGAAACTGCTCGCCGAGCGCCGTCGTGAAGGGCCCGAGGAAACCGCCGAAGAAAATGCTGAGCACGACGTAGATGATCACGATGTGCGCGAGCGACGGGGCGCTTTGCACCCAATGGAACATCGGATAGATGAGGATCGTGAACGGGATCATCGTCGAGAGCATGACGCGCTTCCGGCCAAACCGGTCGGACAGCCATCCGGTGACCGGCGCCATCAAGGTGAGCGCGACGAGCGCGATCGACTGGACTGTGAACGAGCTGGACAGCGGCACGTGCAGTTCGCGGCTCAGAAAAGTCGGCATGTAGCTGATGAACACATAGACGCCTGCAGTGGCACTGGTGGTGAGGAGGAGCGCGGCTGCGATAGCCCTGGGGAACTGGCTGAACAGTTCGCGCAGGACCAGGGTCGTTCCGGCCGACCGAGCCTGGGTCGGCTCGTGGGTCTCGTCGAGATGCCGACGAATCCACCAGCCCACCGGTGCGATCACCAAGCCGAGCGCGAACGGAATCCGCCATGCCCCGTCCAGGAGTTGCTGTTTGGTGAATACGGACGTCAGCACGAGCGCGGAGACTGCGCCGAGCAGCATCGCGATGGCCTGGCCGGTCATCTGCCATGACCCGTACAGGCCTTTTCGATGGGGCGGGGCGGCTTCCACCAGGTAAGCGGTGGCGGACGCGAACTCGCCTCCGGAGGCGAGGCCTTGCAGCAGGCGAGAGACCAGAACCAGTATCGGCGCCGCTATGCCGATGGTCGCATAGGATGGCGTCAACACCAGAATCAGCATCGACACCGCCATCAAGGCGACGATCAGCTGGAGTGCCGCCTTTCTGCCGCGCTTGTCCGCATAGATCCCGATGACGATGCCGCCCAGCGGTCGCGTGACGAATCCCGCTCCGTAAGTGGCGGTCGTCAGGAGCAACCCGGAGTACAGGCCGGCATCCGGGAAAAAAACTTGCGAAATGATGATGGCAAGCGTGCCGTAGATGCCGAAGTCGTACCATTCCAGTGCGTTGCCGACTATGGCAGCTGATACTTGCAACCACCGCGGGGTTACCTTCGTTTGCTGAAGCTGCATGATTCGTCTCCTTGATTTATTGAATGGTCGTCGTCGTTACAGGGTCATCGGTATGCTCATCTCCGCGATTCGAGCGAGCAACGCGGCGCCGATGGGGATCGCGGAATCGTTGAAATCGAAATGGGCACTGTGAAGGCCGTGGCAATGCTCGTTGTCCCCGGTGCCCAGATGGACGTAGGCGCCCGGACGTTCGAGCAGCATGAATGAGAAGTCCTCGCCGCCGAGGCTCGGAACCGGTTGATGAACTACGTTATCCTGACCAACGAGCTCGGCTGCCGCCAGTTGGGCAAGCCGGGCCTCCGGTTCGGAGTTGATGGTGGCCGGGACGCCCGCGCTGTATTCGATGGTGACGGCGCCACCGAATGCCCGAACGATGCCTTCGACGGTTTCGCGCAGGCGGGCCTCGAGCACCTGACGTACTTCGGGCTTCAGTGAACGAACCGTACCGGCGATCGTCACGTCTTCCGGGATGACGCTACGGGCGGCAAGATTGCCCCCGGCAATCCCGCCGATGCTGATCACGCCCGCCTCCAGCGGATTCACGTTCCTGCTGACGATGGAATGGAGCGCGGTGACGACGTGCGCTGCGATGAGTACCGGATCCACGGTCAGGTGAGGGGCGACGCCGCCGTGTCCGCCCTTGCCGTGGATGCAGATCCTGAACCCGTCCGCAGCGGCCATGACCGGGCCGATCGGAACGGAGATCGTGCCGAGCGGCAGGTCCGGCCAGTTGTGAAGCGCGTACACCTGCTCGATCGGAAATCGCTCGAAGAGCCCGTCCGTGACCATTTCCAGCGCGCCGTTGTATCCTTCCTCGCCCGGTTGAAAAATCAGGTAGACAGTGCCGTCGAAGTTGCGGGTGCGCTGCAGGTAGCTCGCGGCGGCCAGCAGCATGGCGACGTGTCCATCGTGCCCGCATGCATGCATTTTTCCATCGCATCGCGACGCATGGTCGAGCCCGGTGCGCTCCAGAACCGGCAACGCATCCATATCCGCTCGAAGGCCGATGGCACGTGCGTGGGTGTTCCCCCGCCCGCGGATGACACCGACGATTCCGGTTTTTCCGATACCTTCGTGATATTCGATGTCGAGTTCGCGAAGCGTCTGGCCGACCACCCCGGCCGTTCGATGCTCGTTGAATCCCAGTTCCGGGTTGGCATGGAGATCGCGACGGAGTGCAAGAAAGGTCGCGAGTTCCGAGCGAATTGCTTCGATGATCGTGTGCGGCATGGGCGGTCGAATCCGGTGGACGATGATTGAATCGGCTCATCGTTGCAGCCTGATCGCATGCTACGAACCGCGGCCCATGCCGTAAAATACCGATTTCTGATGTCCGCCATACCGCGAAGGTATCCCTATGGATCTGCGCCAGATGCGTTACTTCGTTGCGGTTGCCGAATGCCGGAGCATCAGTGTCGCGGCGCGGCTCGTGCACGTGGCCCAACCTGCGCTGACGCGCCAGATGCATGCGCTGGAAGTCGAGCTAGGTACGCCGTTGTTCGATCGAACGACGCGCGGAGTCAATCTGACTGACGCCGGAAAGCAATTGCTCGCGGACGCCACGAAGATGCTCGACGATGCGGCCACTGCAATGGATCGCGTTCGTCGAGCCGGCCGTGGCGAAATCGGACACCTTTCGATCGCGCTGCCGATCCGGCAGGGTTCGGTACCGGAGATCGCGGGGATAATCAAGGCCTTTCGCCGGGAAGTTCCGGGCGTGTCGATCACGCTCAGCCACCTGCTGTCCGAGGCGCAATTGAAACAGCTGTCGACCGGACAGCTAGATGCCGGTTTTTTGCTTTTCAGGCCGGAGGACGATCCGTCTCTCAATGGCATACCGGTGTGTTCGAAGCAACTGCTGTTGTTCTATCCGGCGGACTGGCAATGGGAGCGCGGCAAACCGGAATCGCTGCGTGACCTGAACGATGTGGACTTCATCTGGGTCCAGCGCAGCGCCGCGCCCACCTGGCATGACTCGTTGGTCCACAGCTTCTTCAACGCGGGCTTCGTGCCGAAAGTGTCCGCGCATGGCGTTGACGCAGGCTCCATGCTGACGCTGGTTTCGGCAGGCATGGGCTGTACCGTTTTGCCCGAGATGGCGAACAACACCATGCCGGAGTCAGTCGCCTGCATGAGAATTCCGGACCTGGACGTCGTTCAGAAGTGGGAGTTCGTGTGGCGCGAAGACCGGTGCTCGTCCGTCCTGAGGCGGTTCATCGATGTCGTGACCGTGTACGTTCGGCAATGACGTAACGGAGGAACCGGTTCGTCGGTACCGAAGCCGGCTTCGGTGCGCTCCGTCTGCATGATTGGATGATCGTGTCGATACGCGTGGACGGCATTGCGCGGAAAGATTTCCTTTCTCTGGGCGACATATTTTCTTTGTTGTCCGCATAGCGGAAAGCGAGAAGAATACGGCGCAATCTCATGCCGATTCAGGTCAGTGGTGGAGGGCGGCTGGCAGTTGCCTTTTGTCGCAGGCCTGACTATCAATCACTTTCCCGGTGCTGCCATTTCGCCGCGGACTCGTTCGACATCGACAACAAGACCGGCTCCATCAGATGACGGTCGCTGACGCTTCACCGCCGAAGTTGATACCGGTCAATGACGAATGGGAGGCCGGCATGCGGACTCCATTCTCCGATGCTCAATTCGAAAGTCAGCAGTTCGGTGCTGCGTCTGGCCATCGCGCAAGCACTCGCAGGCGCCAATTCGACCGTCGTCTATGCGACCGGCGCGATTATCGGAAACTTCCTCGCGCCAAGCCCCGAACTGGCGACGTTGCCGATATCCGCGTTCGTCGTGGGCATGGCGATCGCGACGCTGCCGGTCGGGATGATCGCGCGGCGCTACGGCCGGCACCTCGCCTTCCTCGCCGGAAACTTGTGTGGCGTGATCGCGGGACTCGTGGCCGCACTGGCATTGGTCATCCAGTCCTTCTCGCTCTTTTGCTTCGCATTGCTGTTCGGCGGCTCCTATGCGGCTGTCGTGCTGAGCTTCCGCTTCGCGGCCGCCGAATGCGTATCCGAGGAAAATCGTCCGCGGGCGCTGTCAGCAGTTCTGGCAGGCGGCGTGGTGGCCGGCGTTTTTGGATCGCAGTTGGTCACGGGCACGATGAATCTATGGTCGCCGCACGTGTATGCAGTCACCTATATTGCCGCTGCCGGCGCGGCCGCGCTGTCGGCCGTCGTATTGTCGGGCGTCAGGTTCGAGCGCCAGCCGCCGAGCTCGCGTCATGCATCGGGACGTCCAACTTCAATGCTCCTCGCACAACCGCGCTTCGTCGTGGCGATGATCTGTGGCGTCGTGAGCTACATGATGATGAACTTCATGATGACGTCTGCGCCACTTGCCATGGAGCTATGCGGGATCTCGCGGGTGCATGCCAACCTCGGCATTGAAATCCATATAATCGCGATGTATGCCCCAAGCTTCTTCACCGGACGGCTGATTGCTCGCTTTGGCGCGCTCAACGTAACCCTTGCCGGAATGGCGTTGATCGCGCTTGCTGCATTGGCCGGGTTGAGCGGCATCACGGATTATCACTTCTGGGGCGCGCTGCTGCTTCTGGGTGCGGGCTGGAACTTCGGGTTCCTCGGCGCATCGGCTCAGGTATTGGCATGCCACACGCCAGAAGAAGGGCCGCGCGTCCAGTCCATCAACGACTTCATCGTATTCGGTGCGATGGTCGTTGGATCGTTCGTCTCGGGCGGTTTGTTGAGCGCGTTCGGGTGGTCGCTCGTATCGGGGCTGATCCTGCCGCCAGTTGTGGTCGCAACGATCTGTGTGATGTGGCTGAAATCGTCGAGACACGCGGTTGCCGGATAGAAAAACGGATTTCGCCGGTCGGCGTCGAGCGTCGACGACGATGGGATGTGAGCCGGTGGGCACGAGAGTCGCGTGTTGCCGGCCGACCACGAACGTTCACTGCCCTGATGCCGCTTCCTGAATCAGCCATTCCCGAAAAGCAACGAGTTTGGGAAGAGACGCGTATTCGGCGCGATAGACGATGTAGTAAGCCAGTTCAGACGTCCACGTTACAGCGGGAAATAGCTGCACGAGGCGCCCTGCGGTCAGGTCGTCGCCGGCCATCACGCTCCGGGCCAGTGCGACACCATGCCCGTCGATCGCAGCCTGCAGGACGGCGGCCGAGTTGTTGATCTGCATCCCTCGGCTGGCATCGACGTTCGATGCATCCGCTCGCTGAAGCCAGTCGTTCCATGACGCGAATCCGATATGAGCGTCTACCGATAGATCATGTATCAGCGCCTTGCCGGCGAGGTCGCTCGGCGCTGTCACGCTACCGTTCTTGTCGAGCCACGAGGGCGAGCAAACCGGAAAGATCTGCTCGTCCATCAACTTCTCGGACAGAAGCCCGGACCAAGCTCCCCGACCGTATCGCACGCCAATATCGACGCCCTGCGCGGCGAAGTCGACGAGCTTGAGGTTCGTATCGAGTCGAACGTCGATCTCGGGGCAGGTCGCATGAAATCTTTCGATCCGCGGCAGCAGCCACTTCGCCGCGAACGCCGGGCTGACTGCCACAGTCAGCACGCCGCTCCTTGCCCCTTGGCGCATGCGGCTCATGCCGAGCGAGAGCCGATCAAAGCCCGCGCGGATATCCGGCAACGCTTGCTCTGCCGTTTCAGTGGGAATCAGGCGGACGCGCCCGCTCACTTCCCGGCGAAACAGCGGCGTACCCAGCCACTCCTCGAGCGAGCGGACCTGTTGTCCTACCGCGGCTGGCGTCACGTTCAGTTCGGCCGCGGCGGCCGAAAAGCTTTGGTGCCGCGCACTCGCTTCGAAGGCTCGAAGCGCATTCAGAAAGATAGGTGTCTTCATGAAAGTTTTTCTTTGTCACGTGCAAAGAATATAGCAGTTGTGACACCGATCCGTTGACCGCAAAATTTTTTTGCATGGTCGATTGGTCTGATGGTTTCTCGAGTTGCTGGGATGGACTACTGAGCGAGAGGGGGCGGAGCATGAGAAGAAAATCCTACAAAGATTTTCCATCAGCATTCGCAACGCGATGGTCGTGGCGCATCGTCGATGACGTTCCCGCGACCATCCAAATATTGATGAAGGAGAGATTCATGAGTGGTGTACGAGTAGTCCCTTGGCAGGATGGGGAGCCAGCTCCTCCCGAGTTGCTCGCCGGCATGCGTGCGCGCCGGCCGAACGGCGAGCTGATCGGTATAGACCGGATACTGCTGAAGAGTTTCCCGCTTGCAATGGGGTGGAATGAGCTTCTGCGTCGAGTTCGCGCGGACTTCGAGCTTGAGCTCGAGTATCGCGAACTGATCATGTTGCGGGTCGCTGTGTTGAACGGCGCGGATTTCGAATGGCGGGTGCATCAGCCCGCCTACCTGCAGGCGGGCGGCACGCTCGAGAAATGTAGCGCCATTCAGGCCGACCAGGTGACGAGCGCACTATTCGACGAGAGGGAACGAGTCCTGCTTGAACTCGCCGATCAATCGACCAGGCGAGTCGTCGTGGACGCGGCCGCCATCGAGAAACTGAAAGCGCTCTTCGGAGAACGCAAGGCCGTGGAAGCCGTGGCGACAGTTGCTGCGTACAACATGGTTTCGCGTTTCCTGGTCGCGCTGGCGATATGACACCGCCCGAGTACGGGTGCGCGATGAACCCATGAGCTACGCTCACGGGTCCATGAGAACATACCATTGTTGCTCATGAATCCACGCTGTTACTCTTGTCCCAATACGAAGTCGCGCCACTGGCGCGCGGTCCTACAGTAATGGAAGTTATCGTGAGCGCTTATTCAAAATCACTCGTTTGTGGTGCAGCAGCAGGAAAGGAAACTTCGGTCTTCGATCGCGTTGTGGACCGGAAGCACACGAATTCGCTGAAGTGGGCGCTTGGCGAAAAACTCCTCGCAGCAGATGAATTTGCAGCGCAGCCGCTGCCGATGTGGGTGGCCGACATGGATTTCAGGGCTCCCCAGCCGGTGATCGATGCCCTTCACGAAGCCGTGGAGTTCGGCGTTTTCGGCTACTCGTGCGGCGCAACCGCCAGTTACCTGGACGCCGTGGTCCGTTGGCAGGGGAAACGGTTCGGGTGGGATGTGGCCAAGGAGTGGGTGATGCAGACGAGCGGCATCATCACCGCGCTTAAGACGGCGATACAGGCGTTTTCCGCACCGGGCGATACGGTCCTGATTCAGCCGCCCGTCTATGCGCATTTCCACGATGACGTCCTGCTGAACGGTCGGCGGCTGGCGCTGGCGCCGCTCGAACGTACGGATACCGGGTACCGTTTCAATGAAAAGGTGTTCGAAGCGGCGATCCGGGACAACACCAAGCTGTTCATCCTGAGCAATCCGCATAATCCGACCGGGAACGTATGGTCGGAAGATGAGCTGACGGCCATGGGGGAGATCTGTCTCCGCCACGGTGTTCTCGTGATCTCCGACGAGATTCATCAGGACTTGATCATCAACCCGGCGAAGAAGCATATTCCGTTCGCTTCGTTAAGCGAAAAATTTGCGGAAAACAGTATCACCTGCACGGCACCGAGCAAGACGTTCAATCTGCCCGGCCTGCAAAGCGCGAACGTGTTCGTCGCGAACCGTCGCCTCCGTGACGAACTGCGCCGGCAGTACGACCGGAATTCCTACCAGTCGGTCAACACGCTCGGCATGGTTGCGGCGGAAGCCGCCTATGCACATGGCGAATCATGGCTGGAGGAGTTGCTCGTGTATCTCCGCGGCAATCATCTCTACTTCCGCGAAGCGATCCGCGGCATGACCTCGAAAATCGAGGTTCTCCCGGCCGATTCACTGTATCTGGCCTGGATGGACTGTCGCGGCATGGACATGGATGCGGATGCGCTCAACAAGTTCATGCTGACGACGGCGCGAGTCTGGCTCGACAAGGGGCAGAAATTCGGCATCGAGGGGCACGGCTATATGCGGGCGAATCTGGGCTGCTCCCGCGCCACGATCGACGAAGCCGTCCGCCGTCTGACCGATGCGGTAGCGGGCCTCTGAGCGAGCAGGTTTGCGCGTGGCCTGAGAAGGGGAGCGGATCTGGTGCGGTAGCGGTCGGCCGGCGCGTGCGCGCCGGCCGGAACGCTGTGTTCCTCGTGCCTGACCCGAGGCGGAACTGACTAGCTGGCCGATCAGGCCGACGCGATCACGACTCAGTCGTTTGATAGATTATCAAATAATTCGTTATGCGATGGAATTGATTATCGTTGCGCCATCGGATGATGCCGTATATCGGAATGTGGGCGGATTTCCCCGGGTCCGCGGCAAACTAAAATAAGGGCTTCATTTTTTCGCATGTTGCGATAGGGGCCAACTTAAAAAATTAATCATATTGTGATTCTTTGGAGGTGACATGACTGATGGTAGCCAGATACAGGCATACGAACAAGAAGATCTAAAAAGAGACCTGAAAAACCGCCATATTCAGATGATCGCGATTGGCGGCGCGATCGGTACTGGGCTCTTCTACGGTTCTTCCTGGGCCATCAGGACGGCCGGGCCGGCGATTCTCATCGTGTATCTGCTCGCGGCCGTGGCGATCTACTTCGTGATGCGCGCGCTCGGTGAGATGGCCGTCGAGGAACCGGTATCGGGTTCCTACGTCTCGTATTCGAATCGCTACATTCATCGCTTCGTCGGGTTTTTGAATGGCTGGAATGCCTTCATATTTCTTCTTGCCACGAGCGCGGCCGACCTCAATGCGCTGGGAAATTACGTGCACTTCTGGTTTCCCGGTATCCCGATCTGGGTGACGGCCGCTGCTGCGGTGTCGATGATGTTCGTCATCAATATCATCGGCGTGAAAATATATGGAGAAGCCGAGTTCTGGTTCTCGTTGATCAAGGTCGTGGCAATCGTCGCGATGATCGTGTTCGGCGTATGCATGATCGTGTTCGGCATCGGAAACCATGGTGTGCCGATCGGCTATCGCAACCTTGTCGATCACGGCGGGTTCTTCGCGAAAGGTGCTGGCGGAACTTTCCTGGCCATTGTGATGGTGGCCTTTTCGTTCGGCGGCGTCGAGAACCTTGGCCTTGCTGCAGGCGAAGCAAAGGACGTGAAGAAGACAATGCCGAAAGCGGTCAACGCCACGTTCTGGCGACTGCTGATTTTCTATGTGGGCGCGATCGCGGTGCTGCTGATGGTGTTCCCGTGGACGTCGCTCACCACGAAGGGCAGCCCGTTCGTCGAGGTCTTCACGAAGATCGGCATTCCGGCCGCTGCGGGAATCATGAACCTGGTCGTGATCATGGCTGTGTTGTCCGCGGTCAATGCGAGCGTCTTCACGAACAGCCGGACCTTCTACAACCTCGCATTGCAGAAGAACGCGCCGGCATTCCTTGGTGTCGTCAACAGCCGCAAGGTGCCGTCTCGTGCGATCTTCATGGTCTTTGCCGCGATGTTCGCCGGTGTGCTCCTGAACTACATCATGCCCGAGAAGGCGTTTGAACTGTTCTCGTCGGTCACCGTGTTCGCGCTCGTTTGCGCATGGGGGTCCATCGTCATCAGCCATCTGAAGTTCAGGAAGATTCGAATTCAGAACGGCCAGGCAGCCAGTCTTTCGTACAAGATGCCTTTCTATCCGTATGGCAACTATATCGCGCTCGCGTTCGTTGCCGCAGTGATCGCGTGTATCGCCATCTTGCCGGACATGCGCATGTCCTTGATCGTGTCGGGTGTCTGGGTGGGCGTCGTTTTCGTGGCGTACAAGTTTTATACGAGACACGACACGGCGCTTGCGGCTGACGCACCGGAGCCGCGGGAAGCCAAGAATCTGCTTGCGTGATTCCAGCCCCGCGCAAGCGGGAGTTTGACGGGCGGCGATCGGTCGACGCAGGCCTGACAGAATCGCTGCCGCGCATCATGCGGCCAACGCGCGGGGCCGCCTGCAATAGAGAAAGTTTATAGCAGGGGGTTCCCGCCAAATTCGCGCGTTTCGCTTCGGTATGGGGCTGCAAGCTCCGCTGGAGCATGACGATCCGGCCCGGATCGGGGGCGGGGACGCGCGATAGCCGCGTCACGAAACAGCTTCGGCGTATGCGCCGGATGCATCGCGCCAACGCGTTCGACGGTTGCTCATCCGTCGCACTGACATAGTTTTTCTTTCAGGCCAGGACAGTTTATCTCATTTGTCGACCACGGCCGACCGGCACAGAATTCCAGTCAATGTGTGGGGCAGCGATTCGTCGCGGGTGGTCGGCGCAGGCCGTTTTGCGGCCGTTCTTGTTGGTGCGCGTCGTTGCGAACGAGCCAGTGAGACTCGGGTTGCGTGGTGCGCGTGCATCGATCCGTTAACGCCAGGCGTACTTCCCCATTTCGTTCAATCAGAGCCTGACCATGGTCAGGCTGGTAGAGGGATTCGACATGAGCAACCGGTTCGAAGGAAGGAAACTGCTGGTCGTTGGCGGCACCAGCGGAATGGGGCTGCAGACGGCCCGGATCGTTCTCGCCGATGGCGGCAGCGTGGTGATCGTGGGGAATCGCGCCGAGAAAGCCGAATCCGCGCGCGCGGAACTGGCGGCGCTCGGTCAGGTGACGGCGCTGACGGCCGACATCTCGAGCGATCAGGGCCTGGCTTCGCTGCTCGATACGATCGACGAGCAGCACGCGGATGTCGATCTGTTGGTGAATGCAGCCGGGATCTTTTTCCCGAAGCCTTTCCTCGACCATCAGGCAGCGGACTACGAGCAGTACATGAAGCTGAACAAGGCGTTCTTCTTCATCACGCGGAAGGTCGCGGCGAACCTAGTCGACAAGGAGCGCCCCGGCGCGATCGTCAATATCGGTTCGATGTGGGCCAGGCAGGCCATCGCGGCCACGCCGTCCTCCGCGTACTCGATGGCAAAAGCGGGTGTGCACGCGCTGACTCAGCACCTGGCCATGGAACTCGCGCCGAAGCGGATCCGCGTCAACGCGGTATCGCCCGCTGTCGTACAGACACCGATCTACGAGGGTTTCATCCCGAAGGCCGAGGTACACGGCGTGCTGCAGGGCTTCAACGCCTTCCATCCGCTCGGCCGTGTCGGTACGCCACAGGATGTCGCGGAAGTCGTCACGTTCCTGCTGTCGGAGAAGGCGGCCTGGGTAACCGGTGCAATATGGGACGTCGACGGCGGCGTGATGGCCGGCCGCAACTGACGCAATCGGCGCGGGCGCTTCCGGTTCTGAACGCCCGCATCAACTGCTTCATCAACCTAGCCAAGAGAAACAGACATGGTCTATCTGCAGATTACGCTCAAGATCGCCAATGCCAAGCGTGCAACGGCTGCCGGCATATACGAGAAATACAAGGCGCCGTTCCTCGATAACGTCGCGGGCGCGAAGTCCAAGCAACTGCTGTTGCGTGACGAAGACGTACAGGTGCTGCACGGCTTCGACACGGAAGTGAACGCGAATGCGTACCTGCAAAGCGATCTGTTTACCGCGGATGTGGTTGGCGGTCTCCAGCCCCTGCTCGATGCTGCACCGGATGTGCGCATTTACCAGGTTGCCTAATCGTGCACGGTCGGGCGCCCTTGTCGGCGTCCGACAACGGCCGGCCACAATCCTTCGATCTCTGAACGAATTTCTATGCTCGTCAATGCGGATTTCTCGCGCAGCGTCATCGTTTCGCCCGACCATTACCAATGGGTGGCCTCCCCGCAGAGCGGCGTGGAGCGAGTGATGCTTGATCGACTGGGTGGCGAGAAAGCGCGCGCGACGAGCATTGTCCGGTATGCGCCCGGTTCCCGCTTTCCGGGTCATGTGCATCCGGGTGGGGAAGAAATTCTTGTCCTGTCCGGGACGTTCTCAGACGACGACGCGCACTATCCGGCAGGCTGGTATCTGCGCAATCCGCCGGGTTCGTGCCATCAGCCGTTCAGCGACACCGGAGCCGTTATTTTCGTCAAGCTTTGGCAGATGTCGCCGAAAGACGAACTTCGCGTACGCATCGACACGTGTGATCCGGCGTCTTGGTGGAAGCGGGACGGTCGGGAGATTTGCGTGCTCCATTCATGCGACGACGAGCAGGTCAGCTTGCATCGCCTGGCTCCAGGCGAGATCTTGCTCGCCGGACCCACTGATAGTGCCGAACTGCTGGTAATTGCCGGCGGCGTGGTTTCAGCCGGACGTTCATATGAGCGCGGCAGCTGGATGCGACTTCCCGCCGGAGAGTATCCGGAACTTGCCGCGGGTGCACGCGGGGCCACTGTATATCTCAAGACCGGCCACCTGTCCCGCGTGGCGATGGGGGCGTAAGTATGCACAAGACGCGCATTGCCATCGTCGGCGGAGGCTTGAGCGGCCTGTATGCCGCTTTCATGCTCGAGGAGAGCGGCATCAGGGACTATGTGCTTCTGGAGGCTCGCGATTCGTTTGGAGGCCGCATTGCGTCGATAGAAGGACATGCGGCTTCCGATCAAGCGGTCGATGGGAGTGGATTCGATCGCTTCGATCTCGGCCCCACGTGGTTCTGGCCGATGGTTCAGCCGCAATTGGAGCGGCTTGTTTCCAGGCTCGGCCTGTCGACCTTCGAGCAACATGAGGTCGGTGACATGATGGTCGAGCGCACACCCGATGCAGCTCCCTTGCGGATGCAAGGCTATGCCAATTCGCCGATCTCGATGCGCCTGATCGGAGGGATGGGCGCATTGACCGATGCGGTACGCGCCCGCGTGGATGCTTCGCGGACGATCGCCGGACAGAAGGTTCGTCACGCACGCAGCATCGGCGCCCACGTCGAACTGACCTGTGTTGACGCCCGCAACGAAGTCTCGACCTGGTGTGTCGAGCATGTGCTTCTAGCTGTCCCGCCGCGCCTGGCCGAAGACACGATCGAATTCACGCCGCCTTTGCCGCCGGGACTGGCGCTGCAATGGCGCATGACACCCACGTGGATGGCCCCGCATGCCAAGTACGTTGCAATTTACGGTTCCGCGTTCTGGCGTGAACAAGGGTTGTCCGGTGAAGCGCGCAGTGCGCGCGGGCCCTTGGGAGAAATTCACGATGCGTCCATGCCGGGCGGCAGCGCAGCGCTGTTCGGCTTTTTCTCGGTGCCGGCGAGTCTGCGCAAGCGTGTGCCTGACGAGATGCTTCGCATGCATTGCCGCGCGCAACTGGCGCGCTTGTTCGGTGCGCGCGCGGCGACGCCGAGGACCGATGTCATTAAGGACTGGGCGATCGATCCGTGCACAGCCGCTGCGGCCGATCTGGAACAGCCTCGAGACCACGGGATGGCTCCACGCGCTACGGCTGCCTCGGGCGTCTGGAGCAGCCGTTTGACCGGTATTGCAAGCGAGTGGTCGAAACAATTTCCCGGCTATGTCGCAGGTGCTGTCGAGGCTGCCAGCGTCGGCGTGCGGACGCTATTGGACTGACTCGTCTCGAAACGATCTATCAATCAGGAGTGTCAATCATGAAATCCCGTTACCGTGCGATGCAAGTGACCCGGCCGGGCATTCTCGAGCTCGTGGAGCGCGAGACACCGACCCCGGGCGTGGGAGAAGTGCTGATCGAAGTCGAGGCTTGCGGCATATGCGGTGCGGATGCTGCCGACATTGAAGGCGCCGATCCGGCGTTGCAGCCGCCTCGCGTGCCCGGACATGAAATTGTCGGACGCATCGCCGCGCTCGGCGCCAATGTATCGGCGATGTGGAAAGTGGGGCAGCGCGTGGGCATAGGCCGGCTTGGTGGTTGCTGCAACGAATGCAGTCAATGTCGCCAGGGGCATTTCCAGCTTTGCCGGAACCAGCCGGTCGTTGGCGCGACGTGCGATGGCGGCTACGCCGAAATGATGCTCGCGCGCAGCACCGGGCTGGTGTCGATTCCGGATGAACTGGATGCGGAAGAAGCCGCGCCGATTTTGTGCGCCGGCATCGCAACGTTCAATGCGCTCAAGAAGTGCGGCGCACAGGCAGGCGACGTCGTGGCCATTCTCGGCGTGGGCGGTCTGGGCCACATGGCCTTGCAGTATGCGCGCCACATGGGCTTCAAGGTTGTCGCCATCGGGCGCCGCAGCGAGGTTCGCGAAGATGCGCTGGCGTTGGGTGCACACATCTACATCGATACCGAGCGGGAAGATCCGGTTGCCAGGCTGAAGGACTTGGGTGGCGCACTCGCCATCGTGACGACCATCGGCCATCGCGATACCGTGTCCGGGCTGCTGGGCGGCCTGGCTCCCATGGGACGTCTGGTTCTGCTCGGCATCGGCAGGGACCCGTTGTCGGTCTCGTTCGGCCAGATGGTTGCCGGCGAACGCAGCGTGCAGGGCTCGATTACCGGATCACCCTACGAGAGCGAGAGGGCGCTCGACTTCAGCGTACTCACCGGCGTGCGTCCGATGATCGAGGTCATGCCGCTGGAACAGGCCGGCGACGCTTATCAGAAGATGCGTTCGGGTGACGTGAGGTATCGGATGGTACTCACGATGTGACGCGGGAATCTACGGCAATCAAACGCTGATTGACCATTCACCTTACTGGTGCACCGCTGTCGATCGATCGCGAGTTAATCAACCGTGCCGTCGACACAGGACGATCATGCTTGACTGGTGGTTCGCCCGACGTAGACGCCGGTTTCCTTCGCCAGTGACAGGAAGCCGGCAATATAGGCGATTTCCTCCTCTCCGCGTCGAACGCCAAGATTGATGCATTTCCTAATGCCGTCCTGCCCTAGCCGAATCGAGCGAATCGGCAGGCCGGCCCCTTCCTCGAGCACCAGCCAATCCGGCAGAACAGCGATCCCGCGTCCGGCGGCGACGAGCTGCAGCATCAGGTCAGTTGCCTCCGCGGTTCGATGGAACCTCGGTTGGCAATGAGCAGGTACGAGAAAGCGCGTGTAGATGTCGAGCCGCTCCTTGCTGACAGGAACAGTGATCAGCTCTTCATCGAGCAGATCGTGCGGTACGGCGAACACCCGTGTAGCAAGCGCGTGCGTTTCATGCACGACAAGAACCAGCTCGTAGTCGATGACCGGGACGAACACGAGGTCCGGCAAGTCGATGGGGTCCGGCGTGACAAGCAGGTCGATCTCATAGCCCAGAAGGGCAGCGACACCATCGAAACGAAATGCGGTACGGACATCGAAATCGACATCCGGCCAGGTCGCTAGATACCGGGGTGTCAACCTTGCCAGCCATTTCTGGCATGGGTGACATTCCATTCCCACGCGCAAGGCTCCCTGGCGACCCTGCGCGAAGTCGATCAGGACTCGCTCCGCGTGTTCGATTTGCGGAAGCACGCGTTGCGCAAGCGCGAGTAGGTATTGTCCCGTCTGCGTAAAGCGCAAGCCGCGCCCGCTCTTCGTCCATAGCTTGACGCCATGTCGCTCTTCGAATCTGCGCACCATGTGCGACAGCGCCGACTGCGTCACATTCAGCTTTTCCGCGGCAGCAGTGACACTGCCGAGGCGCTCGACTTCCATCAGGATCGCAAGGTATTGGAGGTCCAGCATCTTTGATCTCCTTTCGCGGGGCGCCGGATGGGGTTTCCCGTCAGTGTGGCGACGCGGCGTTTCGACAGGTCAGGTAAAAACCCGCCAGGCCGAGCACCGGTCCGGGAATCAGGAGCCACATCGCGTCGAGCCCGATGTGCTCGAACAGGGCTGTGGTCGCGGCGATCGAGATGACCGTGATGGCAAACCCGATGGAGTTCTGGATGGCCAGTGCACTGCCGACCAGGTCCGGCGGACAGGCCTTGGCGGCCAGGGCCGAGAACTGCGGTGAGTCTGCAACGACTGAGGCTCCCCAGACAATCAGGAGGATCGCGATTGCGCCTGTAGGGAGGTGGCGCCAACCGAGCGCAAAAGTCAGTGCACAGAGACCCGAGATGGTCAGTGCTCCGATGGCTACCCTCGCGCTGCCAACATGCCGTGACAATTTCCCGCCAATTAGCGAGCCTGCCGCGCCGGCGCCGATAATGCAAAATGAGATACCGGAAACACCAAGCCCGGGTGCGCGTGCGGTAAGCGACGTGTGGGCGACGAGCAAGGGCACGGTCGTCCAGAACGTATAGAGCTCCCACATATGGCCAAAGTATCCGAGCGTTGCAGCTCGAAAAGGACGCATCCGGAATGCGCCGAGGACGGACGATGTCCGCGCCATCGAATCCGGTGTCGTCGACGACCGGCGTTTGCTCACGGCATGCGGACCGTCTCCCAGCGCGCCGATCATGCAGGCGCCGATGAGCGCGAGAACCGACGAGGCCGTGATGATCGACTGCCATGGGAAGCCGGCGCCCAGCACGCGCATCGCATGGGGTAGCGCCGTACCGAGGGTGAGCATCGCCACGAGCTGCGCGAGTGCCTGGCCGGTCCGGTCGGGCGCCCAACCGACGATCAGCTTCATGCCCATCGGGTATATCCCCGCAAGACAGATGCCGACACCGAACCGGAACAGGGCCCCGCTCACCAGGCCCGTCGACAGCCATGCGAAGCACACGTTGAACAGCGCTCCCGCGATCGCGCTGCAGACGAAGATACTGCTCGCGCGGAATCGGTCGGCACCGCCGCTCAACGAGATGACGAGTGTGCCGAGTATGAATCCGAGCTGGACGGCGTTCGTCAGCCAGCCGATGTCGGACGCGCTGGCGTGCCAGATGCGCATCAAGTCACCCGCCGTGCTGTTGGCACTGAACCACAGGGCGGTGCCGAACAATTGCGCAATCGACACGGTGGCGACGGGTCCGAGGCCGTTGGTGAGCAACCGCTGCAACCCGCTCTTCTTCACGGCAATGGCCGAATTCATTTCACTTTCCATAAGACGCCTGAGAACCGGCGAGGGGGAACCTCTTTACCGGCGATGCATACTGACTGCTCCTGCATGCCGGGTTTTGCGTACCCGGTTGCGAGTCTCGGGCAGGTCGCGGGCGGCAGCCAACGGCCAGCGATCTCCCCGGCCGACTCAAGCGCCTGCGACCTGGCCAAGCCAGTTCGTGTCGCGCAGCGACGGGCGACGGTGCAAGCGTTTGTCGAGAATCGCGCGCGCCTTGGTCACGTCGCCGCTTCGCATGAGGGACACGAGCAGCGTGTCTTCCACGATTTCTCGTTGTGCGCCGCTGCCGCCGATACGGACCACGTCATGCGCGACCGGCTCGAGGATCTCGGCGCAACGCGCGTAGTTTTCCTCGGCAAAGGCAAGCGCTGCGCGACAGATCGCCGGGACGACAGGGCCGGCCGCCAGGCTGCCCGTTTCGACCATGTTGGCGAGGGCGTCCGCGCGCTGATCGAGTGCGGCCTTGTCTCCGGTTGCCGCGGCGATCATCGCCATGTGGACGTCGGCAAACGGGAAGCCGGCTTGCTTGAAGTAGGCGGACGCGTATTGGGCCGCGTCGTCCCACATTTGCGTCGGCACGGCGTGGCCGTATGCCTGCATGCGCCACAGGAACGACGAGGTGTCGCTGACGACGTTGATGGGCACGCCGGTCGCAACCGCGGGCGCAATGTTCTCGTTGTAGATGGCGAGTGCGCGATCGGTGTCGCCGCGCTCCAGCGCAAGAAGTGCCCCGTGCCATGCGATATGGTTATGGAGAACGCCGCTTCGGTCATATTCCGGCAGCCAGCCGCTGATCACCGCTTCTGCATCGTCGCTGGCGCCAGCTTCATACAAAACGTGCGAGACGGCATGCACGGCGTTGACGTTGTGTCGGCGCAGTTCGAGCGCACGTTCGGTCAATGTGCGGCCCAGCTTGACGTCGCCATTTTCGCCATGCGCCCAGCCACGGTAGGTATTGAACCACCAGTCGTCGGAATCGAAGTGTCGGGCGTGGCGCTCGCAAAGATCGACGCGTGCCTGATCGTGGTCCGCCATTCCGGAAAACGCAAAGAGGCCGAAAGCGCCAAGCGGGAGCGACAGGATCAGGATGTCGCGCGGCCATTGGTCGGCGTGTGCCAGCGCGGCCGTCAAGGCCCTGGCGGACTGTCCGTTGATCGCGAGCGAAAGGACATTGACGTGGCTGCGCTCCCGCTCGGTGCCGTTGCGGGCAACGAGTTCCGTCGCCTTCGCGATCTTGTCCCGAGCCTCGGTGACCTGGGCGCGGATCGCGTGGAAACGCGCACGCGCGGCATAGGCGAGCGCAAAGTCCGGATCGGCGGCAATCGCGTCGTCGAGCGTTTCGGCGACACCTGGCCACAATGATAGAAGGAGATCGACGCCGGTACGGTAGCGCTCGGCCGCGAGATCGGAAGTCGTCGAAAGGGGAAGGCTGTAGCGGTCGAGGCAGGCCATAGAACAGGTTTACTCCAATGGGAATCGTGGGCGATCGGTGCAGTCGGTCGATTGCGGCCCATCCGGTGTCGGGGACTGTAACCTGTCTATTAAACCAATTTTTGTGATGTCGGTATTTCGATGAGCGGCCAATCTGTATAGAATAAATGCCAACCGGAGGATTGCCATGACATGGGATACGATCGAGACACCACCGGGCCTGGCGCCGCCTGGGCCACTGGCGGTTCGCGCGCAATCCATTCCTGCCCGCCATAGCTTCCCCGAACATTCTCATCACTGGAATCAGGTCGTTTACGCAGTGTCCGGAGCGTTGACGGTAATCGCCGAAGGAGGGTCGTTCGTCATTTCTCCTGAGCAAGCAGTATGGCTGCCGACGGGCGTCCGGCATCGGGTCGGATCGCTATTGGGCGCGGAGTTCCGCAGTCTGTGGATTGCAGACGATATTGGCGACGGCCTGCCGTGTGGGACACCGACCGTGTTTGCCGTTTCGCCGTTACTGAAGGCACTGATCGTCGAGGCGGTCGAGATAGTCGACGCGGAAGATCACGACGGGTATGCCGGACGTGTCACTCGATTGATTCTCGACCAGTTGCGTCGCGCGCGTACTCTTTCCGCTGCGCTCCCTTGGCCGAAGGCGGGTACCGTTTCAGCATTGTGCGAGGCGCTTTACGCGGATCCGGCGGACCCGCGCGGTCCGGAGGAGTGGGGGCGAATGTTCGGGATGTCGGCACGGACCCTCGCTCGGCATTTCGTTCACGAAACTGGCATGAGCTTGCGATCATGGCGGCGGCGCCTGCGGTTGTTTAGAGCGATCGAACTGCTCGGGGGCGGGCTCGGCGTGACGCGGACAGCAATGGAACTGGGATACGGTTCGACGTCTGCATTCGTGTACGCGTTTCGAGTCGAAATGGGTTGCAGCCCGCAAGCGTACATTCGTGGACGCGGAGAGGATGCGAGCGTCGCCCGAGATCGGTAGCCGTGCTGGTCGATTGAAAAGGCATGAGGTAGTTGGGCACATATAAAGTGCCTCGACTTACGCTCAAGTGCGATTTCGTGCTTGCTGCCGTTGTGCGAAAGCCGGAGCGATGTCGATCGTAAAGGGCCAATGTGCCGCCGATTTGTCACTCGATTACGGAGGGGGCAGGTCAGACCGTGGCCAGATGCGCTGAGTAGTCCATCCCGCGATAGCTTGTTCAGCATTTTGGAATCTCAGCCGGATGCTCATCAGTGATTTCGCGAATGCCGCGGCGCGTGAGCTTGGCATTGATGAAGTCCGTGCGGAATTGTTGCCAGGTGACAAGGCTGCCGTCGTCCGGGAACTGCGCAAGCAAGGCCATATCGTGGCGATGGTCGGTGACGGACTGAACGACGCACCGTCTCTCGTGGCAGCGGACGTTGGCTTGTCGATGGCGACGGGCACTGACGTCGCGATGGAGGTGGCGGGCATCACGCTGATGCGCGGCGACCCGCGCCTGGTGGCGGATTCGTTCGACGTTTCGCGTAGCGCCTACTCGAAAATCAAACAAGGCCTGTTCTGGGCGTTTGCTTACAACGTGCTGGGCATTCCACTGGCGGCCCTGGGCACGCTGACCCCGGTCATCGCCGGTGCTGCCATGGCCTTCAGCAGCGTGAGCGTGGTCACCAATGCACTGATGCTTCGGCGCAGGCCCGGCGACCGGCGTTAGCCCGATCCAAGGGGCCTGATCGCGAACATCGGCGAAGCAGTCTCGAACCGAAGATCTCGTAGCAGTAAAGATTTTCTTTAGATTTTCGATACTTTATCTCGTTTGCCGCACGACGAGAATCACCGAAGAATGTAATCAATGACTAAGTCCGGCCGTATCTGTGAGCTATGGTCGGCAGCAGGCCCATCGAATCTCGGGAAAGTCGGATAGTTTTTCTTTCCCTTCGATTCGCGATGGTCGGTGACGGACTGAACGATGCGCCGTCTCTCGTGGCGGCTGACGTTGGCTCGTCGATGTCGGCCGGCGCCGACGGCGCGATGGAGGCGGCGGGGATCACGCTGATGCGAGGCGTCCCGCGCCGGGGGGCGACGTCATATCTACTTGAGAATCAAACCTATGAATATCGGCGAAGCGGCCACCGCCTCCGGCGTCTCGGCGAAAATGATCCGGCACTACGAAGGCCTCGGACTGTTGCCGCCGGCGAGCCGCACGGACAACGGCTACCGGCGACACGGCGACAAGGACGTGGGCAGACTGCGGTTTATCGGGCAATGCCGAGACCTCGGCTTCTCGCTGGACAGGGTCAGCGAACTGCTCGATGCACTGCTGCAATGGCGACGATACGCCGGACTGCCCGATCATCGAGTCGCTCACGTCCAAAGCATTCGTGCGAGATCGCGCCGCCAACACTAACCCGCGAAAGACGCTGTCTGAGAAGCGGCGACCGCTCGCTCGTTAGAGCTCGAGCTTTCCGTGAACCGGCTGCTGCTGATGATGATCGTGGGTCGACGTCAGAGGCTGGTTCGAGCGTACTTCGACAATCGGGGGAATTAAGCGTGGCTATGGAAAACGAAGTGGAAATATTGGTAATAGGAAGTGGCTTTGGAGGTTCTATTTCCGCAAAGCGATTTGCGGAGGCAGGACGAAATGTCTTAATGCTCGAGCGTGGGCCATGGAGGAATACCGTTCCCATTCGGTCGACCGGTATCGAGGATTTATCACCGCTCCCGCAAGGGGTAAAGGCGTTTACCCATGGGTTACGATCCGTCAGATCTCGTTTTATTGAAAGAGAATTCGTTTTTAATAAAAGAGGATTTGTGGAGGTGTACGTTGGTGATGGTATAAACGTTATTTGCTCTTCGAATGTTGGTGGTGGTAGCCACATCTATGCCGCTGTGCTGGGCAAGCCTTTCAATCCTGGATACTGGAGCAATCGCCATCCGGAAATTTCTCAGGAGGGCATGGATAAGTACTACGACGAAATTCTGGGATTTCTTGCTGCGCGGCCCGTGTCGCCTCATGACATGGTGCCAAACAGTTTTGATCAAACGAACTACGATGGTGAACTATCGAATGCGGGCCTGAGAAATTCACCCGTTGGCATCCTATTGCCTGAAAGGCCGGGAGAGCCTCGAAAAGTGGTCGATCGGAACGGGGTCGAGCGATGGGAATCCGACATGCGGAATAATAGTTTTCTGGGATCTCCGTCCGGCGCAAAAACGACCCTGGATTTCGCCGTCCTTTGGCCTGCCATAGGGCATGGACTATCGGTTCGTGACTTGTGTGAAGTAAAGTCAATTCATAAGCTGAGAAGGGATGGCGCCGGCAAGATGCGATACGAAGTTCGATATCGCGACCATCGAAGCGGACGGGATGAGCACGTGTTCGCGGAACACGTAGTCCTGGCTGCTGGAGCCTTGAATACAGTTCGCTTACTGTTGAAAAGCCGTGATGTAGAGCGCGGATTGGATGGAATGCCTAAGCTAGGTTTCCGGTTTGGTACGAACGGGGGATTTTTCGGATTTTGGAAAGAAAACAGTGAGAGAGATCTTTCTGCCGGTACGCCGCTATGTGGGCCCTTCAGGGCGAAAGACTCGAAAAGTAAATCAGCTCTGATGCTTCGCGCCAGCATACAGGGATTGGATGCCGTACCGATTCCAAAGCTGATAAGGAAGTGGTTGTGCAAGAACTCCTGTATGGTTGCCTTCGGTGGCGATGGTAGCAATGGATCGATGTCGCTGCGACGCGGAAAATTCGAGGTACGATACAGGAAAAGTGAAAACAGTGTTTATCAAGAAATTGCAGATGAAGTAAAAAATATAGAAGCGGCAACGAATACAACGGTATATGCGCCTGGCACTCCGATAACGGTTCAACCGATCGGAGGTGCTTGTTTGGGCACATCGAATTTGGATGGTGTGATTGGTGCGAACGGTGAGATTTTTGATAACCCTGGGCTATATGTCGCAGATGCCTCTGCTCTCCCGGAATCTCCCGGGGCGCCGCCAAGTTTGTCGATAGCTGCATGGTCCGCCAACGTTGCAGATAGACTGTTGGAATCGCTGCAATGTCGCGACGTATAGGCTCAAAGATGAGCAAAGAAGACCATTGCGGTGAAGCGCAGCGAGTTTAAGAAAACATGGTGAGTGCACAGTAGGGAAGGTTTTCTTGCGATTATATAAACGAATATCTAATTTTCGATAGAAATATGAAAATCGATTCAATTTCTAGTATGCCAGTGCGCTATCTCAGGAGTTTTTGTGCATAGTTCGTGTTCGAGGGAAACCATGAAAGCCATCATGCGAATTGCCGCTGTGTTGACATTATCGATGTCGCCAGGACACGCATTTCCGCAATCCGTGTTGCATGCCTATGGGCCTGGCGGCCCGGCGCCGGCGATGAAGGAGGCTGCCGCGGCATTCGAGAAGCAGACGGGTACGCACGTTGACGTCACGGCTGGACCGACGCCGACGTGGATCGAGCACGCACGCGCCGATGCCGACCTGATCTTCAGCGGCTCGGAGACGATGATGTCCGACTTCGTTGTTGCGATGGGCGACCAGCTAACGCCTCAAGCGCCGGTGCCTTTATACCTTCGTCCAATGGCGATCCTCGTTCGCCCCGGCAACCCTCGCAATATTCATGGCATCGCGGACTTGCTCAAGCCGGGTATGAAGATTCTGGTCGTTAATGGCGCCGGACAGAACGGTGTATGGGAAGACGTGGCGGGCCGGCTTGGCGACGTCCGTTCGGTCGCAGCGATGCACCGCAATATCGTGAGTTATGCGGGTAATAGTGCGATTGCTCGGCAAACTTGGACCGCGCAGCCCGACATCGATGCGTGGCTCATCTGGAACATCTGGCAGGTGTCGAATCCGTCTCTTGCTGAGACGGTGCCGATCGAACAACGTTACGCGATCTATCGCGATTCTGGTGTGGCTGTGACCAAGCGCGGGAAGGAGAATCCCGCTGCGCAGCAGTTCGTTGATTTCCTTCGCTCCAAAGCGGGCGCAGCAATTTTCTCCCGCTGGGGCTGGATGACTGGGGACCAAGCCGGCAGCCAGGACGGGCGGAACTAGCCAGCGACCGAAGCTTGTGTCGTCAGTGAGGGCGTTTCCTTGCCGATGCGGTAGCCTCGTTGAGCAGCCAATCGCGAAAGGCGACGAGTTTCGGCATGCCAGAGCAATCGGCCCGATACACGACGTAATAGGCCAACGGCGAAGCGAACGTTATCTTCGGGAACAACCGGACGAGCCGTCCGGTCGCCAGGTCGTCGCTCGCGATCACACTGCGAGCGAGCGCGATGCCATGGCCCTGAATGGCTGCCTGCAAGACTGCAGCAGAATTGTTGATTCTCATGCCGCGATTCGTTGCGACTCCCGTAACCCCCGACTTTTGCGGCCATATATCCCAAGTGGGAAAGTCCGTATGGCTGTCCATCGAGAGGTCGTGGATCAACGTCTCGCGCGCTTGGCCGTTCGGTTTTTGCAAGCGTCCCTGCTTGTGCAGCAGCTTGGGCGAGCATACTGGGTGCATCTTCGCGCCCATCAGCTTGACCGCCGTCAGCCCAGGCCAGCTTCCCGTGCCGTAGCGTACGCCAATATCGACGTGCTGAGCGACGAAACGCCATCGAAGCGGCATGCCGTACGCGTATTCAGAGTCAGATTAATAAATATCACCATGAATAATGAAGTTGAAATTTTGGTAATCGGAAGTGGCTTTGGTGGGTCTGTCGCCGCAAAACGAATTGCCGAAGCAGGTCGCGATGTCCTCATGCTTGAGCGCGGCCCCTGGAGAGACACCGTTCCCAACCGGTCGATGGGCATTAAGAATCTGGTGTCTCTGCCGCAGGGCGCCAAAGCCTTCACCCATGGCATACGATCCGTTAGTTCCCATTTATTCAAACGCGATATGGTTCTGAATAAGAAAGGGCTCATCGAAGCTTATTTCGGCGATGGCATCAGCGTTGTTTGCTCGTCCAATGTGGGCGGTGGCAGCCATGTTTACGCAGGATTCCTTGATAAACCGCTGGCTCCAAACTACTGGGATAACCATCACCCGGAAATCTCGCAGGCCGGCATGGAGCGCTATTACAACGAGATCCTTGAAGCCCTTGGTGCTCGCGCACTCACACCACAAGACCAAGCTCCCAACCGGATCGAGGAGGCAAATTATAACGGCCTGCTCACGTGCCTGGGCAACCCACCGGTCGCCATGCTGCTTCCAAAAAAACCAGGATTTCCTTCCAAGGTCGTGGATAGGAATGGAATCGAGCGGTGGGAATGTGACATGAAGAACAATAGCTTCTTGGGCTCTCCTTCAGGCGCAAAGACCACTCTGGATTTCTCGTTTATCCGGCCGGCCATGCAACGGGGCCTGGTCGTCAGGGATATGTGCGAGGCCTTGTCAATACGCCGATTGGCGCAACAAGGTCATGGCGAAATGCGCTATGAGGTCCGCTACCGCGATCATCGAAGCGGGAAAGAAGAATGTGTCCGAGCGGAGCGTGTCATTCTGGCCGCGGGCGGCTTGGGCACCGTTCGGCTGCTGCTCAAGAGCCGCGACGTCGAAAAGGGCTTGGCAGGGATGCCGAGGCTCGGCTTCGAATTCGGGGGGAATGGCGATTTCTTCGGAGTCTGGAAGGAGAATAGCAAATCAGACCTTTCAAAAGGCATGCCTATTGCCTCACCGTTCAGGCTCAAGGACTCGAAGAATGAGCGCGTCATTGTCCTGCGCGCGAGCATTCAAGGCCTGGATGGTGTACCGGCACCTTCCTTTGTCAAGCGTTGGCTACGGAGGCAATCCGTCATTATCGCTTTTGGCGGCGACAATAATAACGGAACCATGGAAATTAAACGTGGCAGATTCAAGATTAAATACAGGTCAAAAGACAACGTCATCTATGGTCAGATTAATGATGAACTGAAGGACATCCAGACGATCACCAAGACAAAAGTTTACGCGCCTCGGAATCCCGTCACGGTACATCCCATTGGAGGTGCCTGCCTGGGCACCTCCAACGCGGACGGCGTGGTAGGTGCCAATGGAGAGGTATTCGATAATCCCGGATTGTACGTCGCCGATGCCGCCGCGCTTCCGATGTCCCCCGGGGGGGCTCCCAGTCTGACCATAGCTGCATGGTCAGCCAACGTCGCCGACCGATTGATCTCAGAATTGGAAAATCGCGGCTCGCCAAGCAAGGATCAGCGGACGGTGCTGAAAGCCACCTGACGCCCCTCGCGGTGCTGTCAACTTTTCACCCGGTGCGCGAGGGTATTTTGCAATTTCCCCGTCTCGGGGCATCCAGCGCGGCGACCTGTCGAATCAACCATGCTTTATGTTCTAAGCCACTTGTGTCCGAGCGCCTATTCGTCCAATTGCAGCATCTGCTGCCCAAGCGTCTCATCACACGCGTGCTGGGCTTTCTCGCGCAACGGCGCGCCGGTGCCTTGACACAGTGGGCAATACGCCGCTTCATCGCCCACTACAATGTCGACCTGACGGAAGCCGTGCAGAGGGAACCCGGCGCCTATGCCACGTTCAACGACTTTTTCACCCGTGCGTTGCTGCCCGGCGTGCGTCCTCTGGCGAAAGCGCGAGTCGTTTGTCCAGTGGACGGCGTGATCAGCCAGTCCGGTCGCATCGAGCGCGACCAGATCTTCCAGGCAAAGGGCAAATCCTTCAGCAGTAGCGCGTTGCTGGCTGGTGATGAGGAACTGGCACGTCAATTCGATGACGGCCTATTTGCCACCCTCTATCTCAGCCCGGGCGACTACCACCGCATCCATATGCCGTGCGATGGCCGCCTGATCTCAATGAGCTATGTGCCAGGCGAGTTGTACTCGGTGAACCCGGCCACCGCGCGCGGCGTCGATGCGCTGTTCGCTCGCAACGAGCGTGTGGTGTGCCACTTCGATTCGCCGCACGGCCCGTTCGCTCTGGTGCTAGTGGGCGCCGTCATCGTCGGGAGCATCATGACGGCCTGGCACGGCGTAGTCAACCCGCCGCGCAGCCCCAGCGTGCGTCACTGGAATTATCGGAACAGGAATATCATTCTGATGCAGGGCGAGGAGATGGGGCGCTTCCTGCTAGGCTCGACCGTGGTCGTGCTGTTCCCGCAGGGGGCGCTGCAGCTCAATCCCGACTGGATGCCGACGCGCGTGGTGTACCTGGGTGAACCGATGGCGGACTGAGCGTTGGCCAGTCGAGCGTTCGATTGCATGGCTTCACTCGTTTCGATTCCTGAAGACTCGTTAATAGCACTAAGGAATCGACCGAGTCTGGGGAGGCTTCCCAAGCGTCCCCAATCGTTGGCAACTCACCGGAGCGGGATGAAGAAGGGGGTGAGGTTCCAGACTTTCGTCGGGGAAAGCTCCACGCAGCAGTCGACGTTTATTTTGAGGCCGGCGACCACGAGGCGTTGATAGACCGGGCCTCGCATGCGCATTTGTCGCACAAGACGCAAGGCATGGTCTCGTGAGCGTCGTTCCAGCATGCGCCTCGTCATCGTTCGGGGCGCATGTCCGGCAGTTGGTTTTGTGAGCGGTGTGAAGCAGCGCGTCCGATGTGTGGGCGCGCTGCTTTGTTGTGTGTGTTGGCGGAGCGTCGACTGGTAGAAGTCGTCCGGAGGAAGTAAGCACGTGTTCTGTTTCGGAGGGAATTCCTTTAACTTTGCATAATTAACATTGACATCGGAACGTATGCCGATGAATCGCGGTGGTCTAAGCAGATTCTCGGGAATCGAAAGAACGAGTCGGCGGGCCGGGACGACCGGCACCGAGGACTTACACTCCGTATGGGCAGGAAGCGACTCAGCACGCATGAACCGGAAGGGCCTAGGGGAAGGGCGTTGCAGCGGCGTTCGCGCCGATTTAAACTGCTTGGACGCCCGACTGAACTCTGCGCCAAAGCACGGCGTTTCTGAGGATTCTAGACTTAGCGTGCTCGGCGTGGCAGCCCGAAACGTGCGAGATCAAATTCCGTCATTCCGGCAAATTTTCGTAGATCAGGAAAGATCATCTGTTATCACGACAGCACGATTGGCGTGCCAAACTGGTCGACCGGAAAACGCGCCTGGCCTCGGCACCGCCCGCCGAACCCAATCGATTTCTCTGCCGCCGCCGCGGTCACGATGCGGCACGCCGTACCGGCTGGCCCGATCGTTCGCAGATCAGCCGAACGTGATCTGCCGAATTACGTCAGGGCGGGGTGGTCGGCGCACGGAATCATGGACGGCATCTGCCGCCGCCTCGTGCAGATTGCGCGGCGGGCCGGTCGGCTGGATCTGATCGACGTACTCGCCCATCCGGACGGTGAGCGTTTTCGGGAGGTCAAGGCGGTCGCCGATGCGATCACCGGCCTTGATACATGCGCGCAGGTACAGGTGCTTCATGATCGCGCCACGCTGACGCAACTTACCGATCTTGATACGCGCCTGAGCGCACATCCTTTGCAGTGCCGGATTGACCTGCTCCCCGTGTTTAGTACGGTGACAGTGTAGAGTCCGTTCCAGAGAGGAGCGGCAATGAAAAAGCGATTCACCGAAGAACAAATCATCGGCATCTTGAAGGAAGCCGAGGCTGGCCTGAAGCCGGCACATTCAGCGTCGCGGCGACCGCCGCAACGCTCTGGCCTGCCTTGACCAGCGCACCGCTTCCAGCTTGAATTCGAGCGTGTAGCGCGCCCGCGTCGTCTTGCTCATCTTCTTGACTCTCCTTGCTTGAGTTTAAACGCTCAGCAAGGGATTCGTTTTTCGGGGGCAAGCTCAGACGACCACGACTCGCTTGGGTAAAGTGACTCTTGTCATGCACGGGAGTTGCGTTCCCGGACCCATCAACTGCTAGTTGACTGGGAGAGCTTAGCCAGCCGAATCCTGAACGTCCGCATGATGAGGCGTGCAACCTGAGTAGTGTAAGGTGGCCGTTGCACCCCTCCCGCTGGAACCACGGTTCCGAGCCAAGTCGTACGGCAGCGGATACAGCAACCGAGAATCTCCGAGTGTGCTGCGTCAGTTGGGTTGCCAACAGAAGGGACGGTCCGCCGTTGCCAGTCACTCTTCCATCATGGAAGCAGTCCTTCGTTGGGCCGCGGACGCATCGTGTGTTGTTATTTGCTGGTTGCAACACGTGACGGCACATTCGCACCCGTTTAAACTTTCCCGACCTATTGGACGTTGCTCAATAAATACAGGGACGAGGGCATGGAGCAGACCAGGCTATTGGCCATCCTTGACGAGGTTCGTCCCAAACGCGCACTGCTCACAACATTCACATTCAGTCCGGGTTGGTTCGAGTCGTTTTGTTACCCTGTACTCCGGCTTGGCGGTTGTGAAAAAATCGATGTTATGGTCGATTCACGTCACGCCTGCCGTTCAACGGACGAGTCGTCCAGTCACTATGCCGGGAATTCGTATCGAGTCGTCCCGGTGTACATGAAATCGGGCGGATTTTTCCATCCGAAGGTGGCGTATCTCGAGCGAAGCGCTGATGACGTCGACGGCAAGGGTGACGTGCTGGTTGTTGGAAGTGGAAATCTGACGTTTGCCGGACAAGGCTCCAACCTTGAAGTCCTTGACGCAGTCAACTCTAACGAGCATCCGCTCGTGTTCCAGCAAATCAGCGAGTTCTTCGACCGGTTCGCTGCACGCGTGAGCTTGTCGCGCGAGACAAGGCGCGTACTGGTGGAGTACGCAAAGCGCGCACGTGCGGCCGCCAAAGCCGCCCCCCCTGAGGCATTGCGGAACCCGACGGTGTGGCTCGTTCATACGCTTGAATTGACCGCTGCTGACCAGTTTGCCGCGCGTTGCGCAGAAATCGGCCCCGTCAGCCAGCTGACTGTTCTTGCGCCCTATCACGACCCGGAAGGCTTGTCGGTTACCTTGCTCAAGGAAGAGACGCAAGCGGATTCGCTGCGCGTCGGACTGAGCGAGCCAAAACGCATCGCGCCGTTTGACCCGGAGCGAGAGGCGCTCCCGGCTGGAACAGAGTTCGTCGTTGTGCAGAACCGAGAAGCGCGGTTTGCTCATGCCAAGGTATTCGAAGCAGTATCGTCTCGGGGCTGCGTGCTGATGACGGGCTCCGTCAACGCGACGGCGCAGAGCTTGTACAGCACGGGCAACGTGGAGGTCGGGCTCATCCGGCGCGTGGACTCGACGCCGTTCGAGTGGGCGGTCGAGCAGCCGGAGACCTACGTGGCGTGTGACTTCGAGGCGGCTAATGCCGCCTGCCAGCCGGCGCTTGACGCCGAATTGCTGCTGGACGGCACCCTGCGCGGTACGGTCGCCCCTGTACCCCCATACCGGGACTGCCGACTGGTGGTCTGGTGTGGTTCGAGGACTGAAGGCGAGGAGGCTGTAGCAGTGGAGGACGATGGCACCTTTACCATTAAGGATTTTCAGTTCGAGAAGGACTCGTCAGACTCTCAGAAGGACCGGTCAGGCTCTCGTTTGATTGTGCTGACTGCGGGTGACTTCGTCGCGCAAGGGTGGCTCAACATTGAGGCCGAGTTGCGGCTTACTCCGCGAGAGAAAGACGTTTCCCGTGCTGCTGAACGGGTCTCGGCGGGACGAGCAACAGCAGCAGACCTTTGGGCCATTTATGACGTCCTGAAGCAGGCGCTGCAGCGCAAACCGCCCGTGCGCCCTAAAGAAGAGTGCAAGGACTCCCGCGAAGGTGCGCCGCCTCCCGATACAACGACGGTCGACCACCCTTACGAGAGCTGGAGCAGTCAGGATTTCGGCGACCTGGGCGCCTCCAATCCGCTGGAGCTGCAGTGCCTTATTGCTGCGTTCCGCCATTTGAACCGGGACATCGAGTTTCCGCAAACCAGGACGGAGGGGAAGAAAAAGCTCGGTTTGCTTCAGAACAAGGATGATGAGTTTGACGTTCCGGGTACATCGTCCGATACCGAACTGGAAGATGGCGGGGAGTCGGGGGGCAACGAGGACGGCTCTGACCCGTCCGCGAATAGCGGAGGCAACGGCGAGGCGCCTGCTGACAAGGAAAGCGCCGAAGCCGCAATGCTGCAGGCTCTGCCGGAGGGGCTTGCCAAGAATGCGACCCATCCTTTGCTCTCAGGGGCGGTGCAGCTGTCCGCATGCGATGCGCTCAAGCGCGCCTTCGCTCGGCGAGAGAGCCTCGCGAGAACGGGGAACGTCTATTTTGCGAGCTCCGACCTGGCCTTCGGAATGGACGCCTGGCTCGCCCGCTACAGTGTTTTCGCCTACAGCGACCCGAACCGGCGCAATCTCCTTCCTGCTTTTTGCGCGATGGCCTGCTGTGCTGTGTGGCTTGCCGCTCCTGAAACCGTTAGCACAGTGCGTGCGCGAGTCAAGGAGGCCGTGCGCGTACTCGCGGGCGGCGACCTCCCTGATGCTGAAACCTGGCGTACTACAGTTGAACGGGTATTTATGACACGGCCCTTCAAGCGTGTTGCGGACATGGACGTTGCGGACCGCGAAGCCATCGTCGCAACGGTGCCCTCGATTCTCGCATCGACCTCACTTACCGAGGCGCTGGAGCTACTCATCACGACGGTCTTTAACGGTGGCAATGCGCCTGAGCTGCCCGCCGTGTATGCGCCTGTTGTCAGAGACCTTCTCGAGCGCCAACGCAAACCGCCCAGATACAACCCACGGCGCTTTGCCGTAGTCGCATCTGCAAATGAGGGATTCCAATGTCCGGCATGCAACCAGATGTTCGATGATATTGCGGAGCTTCGGGCCTTGCGCGCGACGCGCGCGGCCGTGCATGTAAAAGACAACTGTAACCGGTCGATTTTCCTGGGTCTGGACGTCAACGCCTTGAAATCCAGACTCCCTGATTACGTCAAATTCGGTGTGGGAAAGGAGCGGCAATGATTACTGGTCCCGTATTTACATCGCGCGTAGGCTCCGCGCTGGCTCCCGACTCGCTTGGAACGCAAAGCGTCAACATGGCGCTCTATCGTTCAGTGTTTCCTGGTATTAACAACGCTGTACAGTACATCCGTGTCTATTCAGCCCTGTGCTGGATGGTCTGGCGCATCGACATTGTTGCAACCGAACGAGAGGCAAAAAGCGCAGAGGCTCGTGAAATCGCAACGCGCGGAATGCAAAAAATCGAACTTTTGCTGTCGTGGGCCAACGTGCTTCACGGGTTAAAGGGTATGCCCGGTCGACTGCGCGTCTGGCCGAAGGAAGAAGACGAAGACAACGAAGAGATTGAGTTGCGCTTTGATGTTCTTGTCAGCGCCGAGCAACAGCAGCTCGTGGGCAAGCCAGGCGTGGCAATAAAGGCGGGCACCCACTTTATGACGGCACCTGAGTACCAGCCGAGCATTGCAAGAGGCCTCTGTTTCCTTTTCGCGCACCCGGATGAGCCGGGTATCTGGGCACTGACGCCTGCGGGGCAAGAGCTCGCCAAGGCCTTCCAGTCCATGCTAGCTGAGACAGGGCACGAACTCGCACCATGGTTGTCGGACCCGACGGATGTATGTACGACAAGGGCGAAGGTGCGGAGCCTCTGGAACCCTATCCTCAATGTCCGTGAGTGCACAGATGCGGAACGTCACGCATTCCTTGCCCAGTATTTTCCGCCGCCGGGGCACATCCCTAAGCATGCGCCCAATTGGGAACACCGGAGTGCTGGTATCACGCTCGCGCTCCGGGCTATTCACGCCGCCGAGGGACTTTTCACGGATAGGGACGGTTTTGTGCCGGTCGAAGTTATCCGTCACGTGATGGGTAGCCGGCGAACACCGGATGGAACCGTCCTCGATGATGAGTCGCTTCTTGAAAGTGCAGGCTATTGGACCTCTCTGCAATACCGCCAGTACATCAAGCTCGCGCTCGAGACGTACCTGCGCATGACGGAATTTGAAATCCACGATGCGGTCCTCACGGACAGTGCGCGCGATATCCAGGCCATTGCAGATGCGATTGGGGAAAGGGCGGCAAAGGAACTGGCGGATGTCGACGTGACAGTTGCTGACACGGTCGAGCGTCTGATGTCTCAGTGTTTGCCCGATGAGCCGATGCTGTACCGAAGTGGCATGCAAGAGGAGAACCTCAGCATGGCTGGCCGTATCGAGTACCTCTACGAGACGGCGTGGTCTGTGAAGGCAACACCTGGCAAACGAGATGATGACGCGCGCACTCCGGCGCAGGCTGCAAGCGCCCTCGCATATGAAGCGCTGGTCTATTGCGCTGTTGATATACCGCTTTGGCTGGAAATACCAGAGTTCAAGGCCAGTCTCGAACGCGACCGGCTGAGTCCGTCCGAACTTGTCAGACTGGTCGAAGAGTACCGGGACGCGCCGCTCGCCCACTTCGTGGCGCGTATCGTCAAGGACTATGTGATTAATCTCCATTTTCGCGTCGTGCGCGAACGGTCTGAGCAGAAGCGCAATCCGCGTGACAGTTACCGCATCGTCATGGGTGATGAAGGGCTCGAGCGCGACCTTCATCACCAACGCGAACTGGCAAGTGTCGAAATCCTCGAGGACCGGTTACAACGCGCGCTCAACCTGCTCGCCCGCGCCGGCATCCTTGAGCAGCGCTGCGCTCGCACCGTACCAGGTGATGAAGATGAGTTTGGGTTGACGGAAGAGGGGCGACAGAGGGTGGAGCAATACGTGGCAGCGGAAGAGGGCGTTGCCTGAAGACCAGACGGGGGCTTGATAGCCGCCCGTCACTGCGCGCAGCACTTCATGGAGGGCTGCTGCATGGTTTTCACGTACAACTCCCGTGGCCGTGTCACCGCGAGCATCCCAGGTACGGGCATCCGGTACACACACAATCCGAGCGCGAGACGGACGTCGCGGCCGCGTGGTGCTGTTGTCGCCCGTAGTAGCCGGATGGACTCGGTTGGCACAGAGCGTCTGTCCAAGCGTGAGCCGGCAACGCGAGATTTCGTCGCGCAGGTTCAGGAGCGAACAACCAGTGCGCTTACCAGAAAGCATCTTCTGGGACGAGAAGGTCATGCATCATTGTGCAGAACACGCAGCACGAAGCCAAAGGGGACCCGCGTTCGATACGCCCTTGGTAAGATTGCAACGTAACTAAAACTCAAAGCATAACTCGCATATGTCGAATCAAGCGCCAAGCACGTTGTACTCAATCTCGAATCGGCTTCACTTTAAGCATCAGTATGACCAAGACATGTTCGTTACCGGTCAGATTTATGACCCTTTTGCCCCATGGGAAAAACTGTGGACAGGGGTGGTTTTCCAGAGGGACGGAAATCTGCACGTCCTCACCGCACCTATCGATGAAATGGGCGGCGGAAAATCGGTCTTGTCGCCGCTCTCGCTCTTCGACCGACCATTCGGGTACAACGTGCTCGTTGACCCCGAATCATGGAGAAACGCAGGGGTGAACGTGGCCGAGTATTTTTCAATTGTCACGGCAATCAACTCTAACCTGCGAGATGCAGAGAATTTTCAATTGCCAATCGACGAACTGCTGAGAAAGCTCGAGGACGACGTCTCACTCACAAAGCATCTTATTGAAGATACCATTCGTATGTATGCTGCTGTTCGATACCTCGAACTGGTACCGCAGAAAAGCGGCGTCAAGATTAAGCTTTCGAGAGAAAAGCGGGCTGAGTACGAGAGGCGCTCATATTTGAGGAGCTTCGCCGAGGAGCTAGTTACCAAAAGCCGACGTATCGATTCCCTTATAGGCCACTCAGGTACGAAAGGTTCATACCGAGAGACTCTGCTTCGAAGCATGTTGAAGCGCTTGCTGCCGTCGCGCTATCACGTCGACACTGGGTTCATCGAAGATTGCCCACGACAGCTTGACGTAATCGTCTGGGACGGCACGAATTATCCGGCACTCTTTCGCGAGGCGGATGTCGTTGTAGTTCCCCGCTCGTCGGTGCGCGCGGTGATTGAGGTGAAAACGACCTTGGAAGCCGGGTCGCTAAAGGAAGCCGTAGAGATTATCTCTGATGCCTTCCGCACGGACCATCAATTACTTCCCATCTTCAAGGGCGTATTTGCCTTCGAGACGTCCTATGTCGATGAAAGAGACGGGGTAAGAAACCGACTAAAGGAACTCTTCAATCAAACCGACAAAGACGGCGAGAAACTGTATCCCTTAGAGTCGTTTTACGCAGGCATCACAGCGGTGTGCGTTCCAAGCCGCACTTGTGTTCTTCAAGGATACGGAGCGCCGGCCGACGACAACTCGTTTCCTCAGCCATGCCTTGTGCAACCGGCAACGGTCGAACCGGGAGATTGGCAGACTGCTCGCTTCTTGCAGACGCTACTTGAACATCTCGTCTTGGAGTCTGAGGCTAAGGCGGTCGCAGTTCGACAATTCAGCCGGACGGCTAATGATGTCTCGTATGCGGACTGGCTACCAATCTTCAAGGAGCAGTGGCGTCCAACGAAGTTCCAAGGAGCGGATGCGCGGACACTGTATGCTCCTATTGCGAAATCTTACGTGGACGCTCTTGAGGGTTTCTTCGACGGAACGTTGGATGCACAAGCCGTACTCAGCAGTTTGGGGAAGTTGCCTGATTAGGATATCCTGCCCGCGCCGTCATGCGCGCCCCTTCGAGCGGTAAATGTCAACGTCACCTTGGAAAGATTGGTCGAACGTTTTGATATTGTGCTCGATATGATGCTAAACGTTCTTCGTCTATCAACCGGCTCTGCGCGTCGGGTAACCTTGGGGTTGAAGGTTTTGCGAATACAGTCCCTGGTTATCGAGTCGGTAGTGGAAGATGCTGTAGGCCTCGTTCAGAAAGTCTTCGCGCGTACCGAAGTCACTGCCTAGTGCAGTCTGAAGCGCTTCGACCAGCGAGCGCGGCGTGTTCGGCACAGCAGCCGGCGGCGACAGGAGCCAGCCGTCCACCCGCAGGCCAGGCGCCCATGTGCGCACCAGCTCGTATTTCACCTCTGCGTCGCGGAGGTCGGCGCTTTGCCCTGGCAGTGGCTTGGCCAGTACCTACCATGTTGTTCACTTCTGCCTACGTGGAAGACAAAAAACATCGTCAAATCGCCTGTGACACATGCCTGGCGTCCCGACATCCCGAGCCAACACTGTTCTGGGCCTATGCGAGCGATGACGTGCTCGCCGCCTATGGCGTCGACGACATCGCGGACATGGACGACGACGACCTGCGCCGCGAGGCGCGTGGACCTAACCCGGGCTGATGGATTGAGAGCCGCTGCCTGACGTGCAACGGGCCGGCCGACGGCAACTGCGGCGATGGCGAGGACTTCCACTAAGCATCGCGCCCTCGCGTCACGGCGCTAAGGGTTCTTTCGGAAGGGCGCTTTGGCACCAGTGCGTGCTGTTGGCGAAGCTCACCCATATTACCGTTACGTCGGCGTATGCCGGGGTGCTCGCGCAGTGGGGTGCGCCTGGTCGAGCCGAGCGCAAAAAGGGCATCAAAAAGGTTAAAGCCGTGGCCGCCATGGGGTGACACCCGCTGACGACGCCTCCGGCACCCAGTGAGCCGCGTCGGTGGCTCGCTTTGCGACGCTCGCGAGGAGCTGCGTCTGCGTCACGGCAAGAACGAGGGAGGGTCGCGCACCGCGCGCTCGACAAGGCGAAGGCGTTGCTGCGCGAGCGCGCGCCGTTCGTCTTCAATGCCACCACCTGTCGGAGCAGATGCGCGGGCGCACCCTGGACCTGCTCTACGCGTAGTACGCCGAGGTCGAGGTCGTGTACCTTGAGCGGGCGCGCGCGGAGCTGCTCGCGCGCAACCACAAGCGCGACACGTCGCTCACCAACAAGAAGCTGCAGGCGATGCTCTTCAAGTGGGAGCCGCCGCTGCCGACCGAGGCGTACGCGGTGCGATATCTGCCGTTTTCGGCGCCTGCATCTGGCTAACAATCGGCAACACGGCTCGCGGGCGCATCCGCAGCCGTAACGGCGCCGTCATACGCGTGGGGCCCAACGGCCCTCCTCGTCGAAATTGATGGAGCCGCGCATTCCCGCGGCCTGCCACACGAGGTCAAACATAGGTTTCAGGCCCTGGTGCGCATTGACGTCGGCGGGAACCAGCACATCCGGCAAGACGACTGCATTACGGTCAAACCGTCCCTGGTCACCGTCGACATCCACCCTGAACCGGTCAAAGCCGAGGACAACGCGGTCCGCCTGGAGCAGTGACATCATGGCGGTGACTTCTGGGTGAAACCCTGCGTGGGTCAGTTCCTCGCGGATTTGCTGAAGAAAGCGGGCGGCTTGGTCTTCATACGTGGTGCCGGGCAGTACGCGCGGGCGGACGTCATTGTCCGTCAGAACATACACGCTCTCGACGAAGCCGTTGCGGAACAATTGCGTGTAACCATGCACGAAACCATTGTTTTCTGGCCGGAGCCCCAGCGCACCATCAAGGTTGACGCGAAAGCTGCCTGCCCTGCTGCCCAGGATGGGTATCTGACGTGCGTAGTCCCAGTAGGCCAGCGGGTCAATGCTGCCGGTACCGAGCGCTGCCTGCGTGGGAATCAGGTGCAGCACCCAGAGTGAGCCGTCGTGGAGTCGGCAGGGCGCCTCGCCCGTCAGGAGCTTGCCCAGACGTTCAGTGCGGAAGTCCCGCACCCTCTGCGCCTGAGTCTCGGAGCGGACGAACAGCTCACGAATCTCCGGCACGTTCAGTTCGCGCTTACGGTTGCCTTCGCGGATAAAGAATTTGAAGTTCGAGCGTACGCGATGCGGTCCTGCCCAGCTCTGCGACACCCGGATAACGAACACGAAGCCGTCGATGCCACCCACCGAGACAGGAACCGGCTGCACCTGCACACCCGGCATTCGCGGCTCGACGCCGTTGAGCAGGAGGTTCTGCATCCTGAGCGTGACCTCGTCGGCATTGACGGCCTGCGGAACGAGAACGGCCGCCTGGCCCTGTTCGTCCTCGTCAAGGCCATAGATGAGGTCACCGCCGCTGGCGTTCGCGAACGCGGAGACGTCGGCGTACAGCTCGTGCTTCGCGCCGTCGTTCCATGCCGCAGGCAGCTGGCGCTTGAAGTCGACGTGCGGGCCTTCCTGCGTCTGTTCCTGAATCAACTGCTCCAAATGCGCCTGGGTCGTATCCACCAGCTTGGACGGCAACGGCATTGCGGACTCCCGTTTCAATGAAGAGGCAATTCTAAGCCGGCCAGCCGCGTTCGCTATCGCGAAATGAGTCGATGGCCCGGGACATCCGCGCACTCATGTGACGCGCATCCGCGTGCGCGGCTCGCGCACTTGCTTGTACTGTCATGGATGACGTGTTCGTTTTTTTGACGAACGCGTCACAGAGGCGCAAGCGGTCTACGCGGAACACGCTGCAGTAGCGTTTTGCCCCAAGTGGGACGAGCTCCTCGGCGGGGCGAGCTCGGATGGATGGGCGGATAGCTCGTAATCATCAAAGTGTGAGAGCACGGTTTCTGCCACCAGCGGATTTCGGCTGGCCACCACTCAATGGTGCGGGCCAGAAGTTGATAGCGCCGACGCAGGAGGAGCAGCGAAGCTTCCGCGAACGCGCGGCAAAGTTAACTTGCGCTTTGCACGATATTTGGTAGAGGGAATATCTGCAACACGCAGCAGGTAGATAAAAGCTCCAGAATGTCGATTTATTAAGCGTTCGTGTAACAGGGCGACACGAATTGCTTGTCTTGGCCGGCTTCAAGCATGTCGTCGGGGTGATTTCACCGTTCAAAACGACGAGAATTGGTTGGCGTGGCGCGACATCAATTGTTGAACTCCACAACTAAGCTTGATGCGCTTGGGTGACGACTTCAAAGCGCGACAGTGCGCTAACGGTCATGTGTTGACGCTTGCGGTCGACGCGAAAACACGGATGCGATCAAAGCGTCGAGCAGGCCTTCGTCATCTTGTCACTCATCGACTCTCGATCGTACATGTGGACATGATTCGCACCTTCTTCTTCAACGGATAGATCGCGTCCACGAAAGCGGGTCATCACCAGACGGCGATTCGGGTAAATGCCGCGCAAAGGCGCTGCGTGAGGCGTTGTTCAGCTTTACGGGCAAGCGGTGACGTTCAATTCCCTCGGTGCGCCGCGCATTGCTCGCTTGCCTCGCCTTCCTGAACTGGAATGGCTAGTTTCGCGTCGTTCAGAACTGAATCGAACCGCTTGCGAAACGCCGGGTCCCGCCTTGCGAGAAGGCTCGCCTCGACCCAGAGGGTAAAGCAATCGTCGCTTTGCAAGTAATCGTGGAGTTTCAATATCGCAGAGCGCAGGTTGCACGTCAGCTCGTCCTGCTTCCAGTGCAATGATTCGATCAACAAGTCGGACTTGTCGTAAAAGTTGCAATAGAACGCGCCGCGCGTGTAGCCCGCCGCTTCGGCGACATCGGCCACGCTGGTCGACGGAAACCCCTTTTCGATAAAGAGCTCCCGAGCTGCTTCCACCATTTGCTCGCGCGTTTGCGCTCTTCGTTCCGCGTGCGTCAGCCTTTTGCGTTTCATTGGATGTCCATGAGAAGTCCAGTGTCCCAATGGGCGGTTCGGAGCAGGCTGCCGGCTAACGCCTGACTAAAGACAAGGCCAATTCCGCGATGATGAATGATATATTGATCACTAGTGATTGTTTTGTCGACTAAGACGTTTGAATCTATACTGCGGCTCTGATCGAAATCGAGATCGTCATGTCGAAGACAACAAATCGCCCGATACCAAAGCGCGCTGCCGCGCGAACGCCCGCCGTCACTTTGGAGGCCGCTGACGCGCGCGAGCCGCGCGGCGCACGCCGCAAGAGAGAGACGCGGGCCCGCTTGCTTGAGGCAGCGCTCAAGCTCATGGCCGAAAAAGGCATGGAAGGTGTCGCCATCAACGAAATCACCGAGGCGGCCGATGTCGGCTTCGGCTCGTTCTACAACCATTTCGAGTCCAAGGAGGCGATTTACGCGACGCTGGTTGAGTCCGTGTTCGAGGAGTTCGCCGACTGGCTCGATCGTCTCACGACCGGCTTGTCCGACCCGGCCGAGGTGATCGCCGTCTCCGTGCGCTATACCTTGATGCGCGCGCATCGCGAGCCACTTTGGGGCCAATTTTTGGTACGGGAGGGCTTTTCCTCGCGCATGCTTGACCGTGGACTTGGTCAGCGGTTGTTGCGGGATGTGCAAAGGGGTATCGTCGCAAAGCGTTTCGCCGTCGCGGATCCATTCGTCGCGTTCTTGTCCGTGGGAGGCACCGTGCTCGCCGCGGTGACAGCCGAACTGGGCATCGTTGCGCCTGGGGCACCGAATGCCGACGCGTTGAAGGCGTTGGGTTTCAGCGGTGAGCGACTCGCCGAGCGCGTTGCCGGAGCCTTGCTGGAAACCTTGGGCCTCAAACGGGGGGAAGCGGAAAAGGTCGCGACGCGTCCGTTGCCGGTCGTGGAAACCGCTGCCCAAGCCGACTGAAAAGCATTGCGGCAAGCCGTTCGGCTGACGGTCGGCAAGGCGGATAGGCAAGCGGTTCATTCCGCGAACCCCGAACGGGCTGCATTCGATCCCGAAGTCGGTACGACGTAGTTTGCGACGTTGGTCGCGGGTAATGGACAATGGACTGTCGGCGCCGGATTCGATGAACGGCTTGTCGGCGTCATGGTCGACCCGCCCGCGGCAGAGTCGAGGATGCGAACGGTCGCCGCCAGATGTCCCGCAATGGTCGTCAGCGCGCGACGATGACCGTCCGCCAGTGCGTCGTAACCGGCGGTTACAGGCTCGACGACCGTGCTGCGGCAAGTCAGCTTTCCAACGACCTCTCCCGGCGGGCGAATACTCCAGACCGCATCGATGACCACCCGCGCATCGGGCCACGACTCGAAACGCTGCACGTGGACGGCAATGCGATAGACGGGCGCATCGCCTTTTTGCTTTGGCTGGCGAGCGTTGAAGTCGCTCAACTGTTGTGTCACTGCGATCGATAGGGCCGTGCGAATTTCATCGTTCAATGGCGACGCCCAGCGTTCGTTTTCGAGCACTTCAACCTGCGTCTCGCTGACCCTGACGACCAGCTGATTGCGGTCAACCTCGGCCGGCACGCTGACGGACTGAACGTCGATCAAGGCTGCGGAACTGGAAACGCTCGAGGCGGCCGCGGCACGCACACTCGGAGCCAGCGTATAAAACCGACTCGGCGGTGACGAGGCGCAGGCGGATAGCGCAAGCGCACTCGCCACTGCAAGCACTCGAATGGCGGCGCTGCGCCGATGCAATAGGTTGAACATCATTGACGATCCCCTTTCTTACCGAACACGAGTGCTTCGGGATGGCGTTCCAGGTAGTCCGCGAGCGCGTTCAGAGACTGCAACGTGCGCGTCAATTCCTGCATCGCCCCGTGAACGTCCGCTTGCATCGGCGAATCTTGTCCAAGGGTCGCTTGTGCCGCGTCGAACGTTTTCTGGGCGGATGCCAGCGTGGATTGCGCTTGCGGAACGACTTCCGTGTTGAGCTGACCGAAGAGGCGATTCGCGCTTTCCAGCGTGCCGTTCAGATTCGCCCCGATCTTGTCGAACGGAACTTGATTGAGCTTCTTGGCGATTTCGGCAATCTGCACTTGCAGTTCATCGAGCGTATTCGGCACGGTGGGCAGCTCGATCGGCATGTTGCGCAGATCGACCGTCGCGTGCGCTGCATGCGGGAACATGTCGAGTGCCACATAAAGCTGGCCAGTGAGCAGGTTGCCGGTTCGCAATTGGCCGCGCAGCCCCTGCATGACGAGGTGTTGCAGCATGTCGTGCCCGCCCTGGCTATTCGGCGCAGGCAGCGACGTGTTCGAACGGCGGCTGAGCCTGTCGGGATAGAGCGCCATGGTCACTTCCATGCTGAAGTTCTGAGCCTTTTCGTCGTACTCGAGACCAATTTTCGTCACTTGACCGAGCGTGATGCCGCGCAGATCCACCGGTGCGCCGACAGATAGTCCGCGCAGCGACTGGTTGAAATGCATGACGACATAGAGCGGTGCGCCGTCCGGCTCTCGCATGGCGTCGGTTTCGTCCGACGCGAGCCTGAACGTCGCGCCGTCGGCGGCTTGTGGGCCCGCATCTTGTCCAGGCGGCGCTTCGAAGGCCAGCCCCCCCATGATGACGGTGGCAAGCGATTGCGTGTTGAGCTTGAGTCCGCCTGAGTCGAGGCGCAGATCCACGCCGCTCGCGTGCCACCACCGCGTGTCGCTCCCGACGTACCTGTCGTACGGCGCATTGACGAACACGTTGACGATCACGCCCGATCCCTTGGGGGCGAGTGAAAAACCGACGACTTGGCCGACTTGAATCCTTCGGTAGAAGATGGGTGCACCGATATCAAGCGAGCCGAGCGAATCTCCTCGCAGCGTGTATTGATGTCCCTGCTGATCGGCGGTCACGATCGGAGGATTCTCGAGACCGGTGAAGGCTGTTTTGCGCAGGGTCGAGCGGCCAATGTCGGCGCCGATATACGCGCCGGACAGCAATGTGCCAAGGCCGGATATGCCGCTCGCGCCGACGCGCGGACGCACCACCCAGAATCGCGATCCCTCGGTGGCGAACTTTTCGGCTTCCTTGTCGAGTTGGATCTTGACACGGACATGACGAAGATCGTCCGATAGCGCGATAGTGCGCACGGTGCCGATCTCGACATCCTTGTACTTGACCTTCGTTTTGCCCGCCTCCAGCCCTTCGGCGTTATTGAAGATCACGGTGACGGTCGGCCCTTCATCGGTGATGGATTTCGTGAGAAGCGCGATACCGATCAGCGCCGAGATCAAGGGAATCAGCCATACCAGAGAAGGAAGCCAGCGGCTGCGAGGCTTGATCTCCGGATGCGGTAAGTCAGGGATTTGCATCGCTGGAAAGAATCGAATGAAGGGTTGTCGAAGCCGGAAGGTACGCGGCGATTACGATCGTGCGGGAGAGCCTGCCGGCCGGCGCCGGACGTTGTCCCAGATCAGGCGCGGATCAAACTCGTTCGATGCGAGCATAGTCAGCACCACGACCGAACCGAACGCCAAAGCCCCCGGTCCCGCGGTGATCTGCGCGAGCGATCCGAAATGCACGAGTGCCACAGTGAGCGACACGACGAATACGTCGAGCATCGACCAGCGCCCGACGCGTTCCACCATGCGGTAGAGCTTGGCGCGCTCGAGCGGCTGCCAATCGGAACCGCGATAGGCGGCGACGGTTTGCAGCGTGAGAATGGCGAGCTTGAGCATCGGCACCATGACACTGGCGACGAACACGATCACCGCAAGCGGCCAGTCCCCCGAACGCCAGAAGTAGGCGATGCCACCGAGGATCGTGTCGTCCTCGGCGCGGCCCAACGACGAGGTGTGCATGATCGGCAAAAGGTTCGCCGGGATATAGAGCAAAGCGGCGCCAAGAAGAAGCCCGAACGTACGGGTAACGCTGTCGGGGCGGCGCTCGTGCAGCGGTGAGTGGCACCGAACACAGTGTGAATCGGATGCTTGCGCGCTGCGCGAGTGAACGAGCCCGCAGCAGTGACAGGCGATGAACCCGGCGTGCTTGGCGGTGACGGAGGCGGTTGCTGGCTGAATAGCCGGCACAGCGCCGCCTTGTGCGTTACGCTGCTTGTTACGCCGACGGGGCAGCCCGGCGCGAGCGCCGCCCCGATTCATGACCTCTTCGCGAATCTCCCATAGCATGCACGGGTCGAAAGCAGCGATCACGCAAAACATCAGCGTCAACGCGCCGAATGCGAACAGCGACGTTCCCGGGATGACTCGCGCGAGACTCACCATCTTCACGATCGTAATGAGCACCCCGAGCATGAAAACCTCGGTCATGCCCCACGGACGCACGAATTGAACGAGGCGCAGCACAGCGTCGAAGGCGCGCGGTACACGGCCCGCACGCAGCGGTAGCAATAGATAGAGCAGGGCGACGAGTTCGAACAACGGGAACAGCATCGTCGTGCAAAAGACCATCGCTGCGACGACATGCATATGGCCTTTCCACAGCGCCTGCACGGCTTCAAAAAGCGTGGCGTGCGACGTCAGGCCATTGGTTTCCAGCGCGAGTACCGGGAACGCCTGCGCGATCAAGAACGTGATAAGTGCGGCGACCGTGACCGCGCAGACCTTCTCGAGCGTCAGACCCGCGTGGCGCACCCCTTTTATGCTTGCGCCGCAAGACGAGCAGTGCGCAACCAAACCGCGCAGACGCGGCGGCTTGCGAAAGAGAGAGTCGCACTCGTGACAGGCAATCAAATCTCGATGTTCCATATAAAAGAAAATCGAACGGACGAATATGGATGACCGATCGTGGCGGGGCGGCCTGCTTCTCGCGTGCCGGCCCGCCCGATCGCAAATGGAGCGAACGAGCGCGAATCAATCGCGCGACGCCGACTTCCCTGGCTCGGGCGGCAATTCGCCCATCGCTTGAAACAGCGCGGCGGTATCGCCGAGCCGTTGGCTCTGCGCGCGAACCGCGTCGAGCTGTGCAGTCAGAAACTGCTGTTCGCTAGCTTGAGCCGCCGATATCGGCAAGGACCCGAGCCGATAACGCGAACTCGTTTCGTCGAACAGTTCATGCGCCGAGCGAGCCTCGCTTTCGATCGATGCGAGCGTCTGCGCATCGTTTTCGAGCGCGGCGAGCGAATCGGCGACGTTCTCGAAGGCGGACAAGACTGTCGATTTGTAGTGCAGAACCGCTGCCTCATACGCCTCCTTCGTTGCACGCCGATGCGCCAGCAAGGCGCCGCCATGGAAGATCGGTTGCGCAGCGCTTGCACCGATCGCCCATATGCCGCCGGCGCCGGAGAGCAGGGCTGGCCAACTGAATCCGGCGCGGCCCATCGAGGCCGTCAGCGATAGGCTCGGGAAAAGCTGTGCCGTCGCTTGACCGACATCGGCCGCGGCCGCCTGCATGGCGGCTTCGGCGGCTTGAATATCCGGACGCGAGCGAAGCAACTGCGCCGGTACGGCGACCGGTAGGCGCTCAGGCAGCGAAAGGCTATCCAGATCGGGGACGCCAGGCGCCGCATCCGGTGTTCGGCCCAGCAGAACGGCCAGCGCGTGGACGGTGCTCGCGCGCTGCTGGCGCAGCGGCGGGAGGGTAGCGGCGAGCGCGGCGGCCTGCCGCGCGGACGCGAGTGCCTGCGCATGCGAGACCGAGCCGAGCGCTTGACGGTGCGCATCGTCGCGCGCCGTATCGCCGGCGAGCGTTACCAGACGTTCGGTGAGCGCGATCTGACGATCGAGCGCCGCGGCATTGATGGCGGTGCCGACGATGTTCGCGGCGAGCGCGCGGCGCGCTGCGTCGAGTTCGTACGCCTGCACGTCGACGCGAGCCGCGCTGGCCTTGTTCCCGTAGCGAACAGCGCCGAACAGATCGAAGTTGTACTGCGCCTGCAACTGACCGACGAAGACGTTGTAGCGTTCGGTGCTTGGACCGATGCCGGGGACGACGGGCGAACGCGTACGCTCGACCTGCGCACCCGCGTCGATCGACGGCAACGTCGAAGCACCGATCTGGGCACGCAGTTCCTGCTGCGCGGCATTCAGCGACCTCTGCGTGGCGGAGAGTGTCGGGTTGTTGCGCAGCCCTTCTTCGACAAGCGCATCGAGCGCGTCGGAGCGGTACAGCGTCCACCATTGCGGGACTGACGTTGCGCCGACATCGAAATGTTGCGCCGTACCTCCCGCCGCGACGGTCTGCTGAGGTTGCGGCTGTGCCCCATAATGCGCGGGCGACGGCATCGCGGGTGGCGTACCGCTCGGGCCTAACGAACAGGCGCTCGCTGCAAGTGCCGCGAACACGGCGATAACGGCTGTCTTGATGGCAAGTTGCATGGTCAGATCTCCGCGTGTTCGACGACGCTCTGTTGCGGTTCGCGCTCGTCGCGGCGAACACGGAAGGAAGTCGCATAAAGGGCCGGCAGGAAGAACAGCGTGAGCACCGTGGCGATCGTGATGCCGCCCATGAGCGAGGTAGCCATCGGGCCAAAGAAGCCGGAACGAAGGAGCGGAATCAATGCCAGCACCGCAGCGGCGGCCGTGAGCATGATCGGACGGAAGCGCCTGACGGTCGCACCGACGATTGCATCGAAACGGGGATGGCCGGACGCGATGTCCTGCTCGATCTGATCGACGAGGATCACCGAATTACGCATGATGATGCCGAACATCGCGATCACGCCGAGCATGGCGACGAACCCGAACGGTTCGCCGAGCAGCAGCAGCGCGGCCACGACGCCGATCAAGCCGAGCGGTGCGGTCAGCACGACGATGAGCGTGCGCGAGAAGCTCTGTAGTTGGATCATGAGCAGGGTTAGCACCGCGATGATGAGGATCGGCATTTCGGCATTGATCGACGTCTGGCCCTTCATGCTTTCCTCGACCGAGCCGCCGACCACGATGCGATAGCCGATCGGCAGTTGCGCGCGAAGCTGGCTCAGTTGCCGGTCGACGTCGTGCGTGACGTCGATACCTTGCGCATCGCCACGAACGTCGGCTTGCACCGTGATGGTCGGCTGCCGATCGCGTTCCCAAATCACGCCGTACTCGAGCGCCGTGCGCACATGACCGAGCGTGCCGAGCGGCACGGGGCCGCTGGGTGTCGGAACGGCCAGGCTCGTGAGTTGCGAGGGATCGACGCGCTCGCTCTTGGGTGCGCGCAGATCGACGTCGATCAATTTGTCGCGCTCGCGGTACTGCGTCACCGTGTAGCCGGAAAGCGTCATGGCGAGGAAGTTCGATACATCCTGCGAGGTCACACCGAGTTGACGAGCCCGGTTCTGGTCGATTTGGAACGATAGGGAGCGCTCTTCCGGCTCATCCCAGTCGAACTGCACATTGCGTGTGCGTGCGTCGGCACGTACCTTGTCGGCCACCTTCTGTGCGATGTCATGCACCGTCGTGATGTTGTCGCCGCTCACGCGGAATTGAATCGGATAACCGACGGGCGGCCCGTTCTCGAGTCGCGCCACACGTGTTCGTACGCCGGGGAACTGATTCTCGAGCGAGGCGTCGAGCCATTTCAGGAGCTTTTCCCGTTCTTTGACGTCCTTTGCCGTGATGACGAATTGCGCGAAGTTCGGCTGCTGCAATTGCTGGTCGAGTGGCAGATAGAAGCGGGGCGCGCCGGTGCCGACGAAGTCGACGACGCGATCGATTTCGGGGCGGCCGTGCAGGGTCTGCTCGAGGCGTTGTGCTTCACACAGCGTCGCGGCGAATGAAGCCCCCTCGGGCAGGCGCATATCGACGAGCAACTCGGGGCGCTCCGAGTTCGGGAAGAACTGCTTGGGCACGCGAGTGAAGGCCGCCATGGCGACGGCGAATGCGATGGCCGTTACGCCCAGCACCAACCAACGGTGCTCGATGCACCAGGCCACCCAGCCGCCCATGCGGCGATAGAAACCCGTGTTGTAGATATCATCGTCGTGGCCGTGGCCATCGTGCTCGCCCGCCTTGCGTTCGGGGAGCAGGTGATAACCGAGCAGCGGAACGAGCACGACGGCGGCGAACCATGAAACGATGAGCGCGATCGCCGACACTTCGAAGATCGAGCGCGTGTATTCACCGGTGCTCGATTTGGCGAGGGCGATCGGCAGGAAGCCCGATACGGTGACGAGCGTACCCGTCAACATCGGAAAGGCCGTGCTCGTGTAGGCGAATGCCGCCGAGCGCATGCGGCTCCAGCCTTGCTCGAGTTTCACGGCCATCATCTCGACGGCGATGATCGCGTCGTCCACGAGCAACCCCAGCGCGAGCACGAGGGTGCCGAGCGAGACCTTGTTCAGGCCGATGCCGAACAGATACATGCACAGCGACGTCACGGCGAGCACGATCGGGATCGAGATTACGACGACCATGCCCGTGCGCAGGCCCAGCGAGACGAGGCTGACCACCAGCACGATCGCGACAGCCTCGGCCACTGCCTCGACGAAATCGTCGACCGAATGCTTGACGGTGTCGGGCATGCTCGAGATCTGGACGAGCTTGAGCCCCGCGGGCAGGCGTGCTTGCAATTCGGCGCGCTCGCTATCGAGCGCCTTGCCTAGCCGGATCACGTCGCCGCCTGTCTGCATCGTGACGCCGATCCCGAGCACAGCATGGCCGTTCGTCCGCATCTGCGTGACGGGCGGATCGTCATAGCCGCGGTGGATCTTTGCGATGTCGCCGAGGCGGAACGTACGGTGATTCACCGAAATCAGCATGTCTTCGAGCGCATGCACGTCTTTGAATGCACCGCTCGTGCGCACGAATACGCGATCGTCGGGTGTGTTGAACGTGCCGACCGGCGCCACGGCGTTCTGCGCATCGATGGCGTGAGCGAGTTCCGCGGGCGTGATCGCGAGCTTCGTCAACTGCGTGTTCGAAATCTCGATGAAGATGTGCTGGTCCGGATCGCCGAAGTAGTCGACCTTCGCGACGCCAGGCACGCGCAAGAGCACGGTGCGCAGTTGGTCCGCATGGTCGTGCAATTGCGCGGGCGAAAACCCGTCACCTTCGAGGGCGTAGATGTTCGTATAGACGTCGCCGAACTCATCGTTGAAGAACGGGCCGACGATACCCTGCGGCAGCGTTGCGCGAATGTCGCCCACCTTCTTGCGAACCTGATACCAGGTTTCAGGCACTTCCTTGACGGGCGCCGAGTCCTTCATCGCGAAGAAGATCATCGACTCGCCGGGGCGCGAATAGCTCTTGATGTTGTCGACGTAGGGCGCGGCCTGAAGCTGGCGCGCGATGCGATCCGTGACCTGCTCCTGTACTTCACGTGCGCTCGCGCCGGGCCAATACGTTTGAATGACCATCGTTCGGAACGTGAACGGCGGATCTTCGGATTGCGAAAGATGGGTGTAGCCGATGACGCCGAACAGCGTCATCAGACCGATCAAGTAAATCACGAGCTGCTGATGACGCAGCGCCCATTGGGAAAGATTGAAGCCGCCTTTGCCTTCGCTTTCGGCCTTGGGGGCGGTGGCGAACGTGGCGTCGCCCGCCTTTTCACGGTCGACGATGCTCATGATGCGAAGTCCTCAGGATGCAGCGGGGCGACGACCTGCACGTGCTCGCCGGCGCTCACGGTATGGACGCCCTGCACGACGACGCGTTCACCGTCGTGCAGGCCTGTGGCGACTTCAACCGTCCGCTCGCCGTAGTTCGTGACGGCGACGGTACGCAGCACGAGCTTGTCGGTGCCCGGTTGAACGACCCAGACGGCGGGCTTGTCGCCATCGTGAAAGAGCGCCGTGGCCGGCAGCTCGAAGGGGGAAACGCCGTCGTTCGCGTGGGCCATATCGAACTGCACCTGAGCCGTCATGCCGAGCCGTATCTCGGGGGTCGGCGCAATGAGCGTGAGCTTCACGCGCCAGGTGCGGCTTTGCGGATCGGCGCTGGGCGCCACCTCGCGCACGCGTGCTTCGAATGTCTTGCCGGGCAAGGCCGACAGCGTGACTTTTGCGGTCTGGCCGACCTTGAGCGAATTCAGTGCGCTCTCGGGGGCGTCGCAGGCGATATCGACATCGCCACTCCAATCGAGGTGATAGACGGCCTGTCCTTGCTCGACGTTCTGGCCCGTATCGGCGTCCTCGGATTTGATCACGCCGTCGTGGTCCGCCACCAAAGTGGTGTAGTGCAGGTGGTCTTCGGCCAGCGCCATTTGAGCCAACGCGGAATCGCGCTGCGCAAGCGCCGTTGCATAGGCATTTTGCGTCTGCTCCAGCTGCGCCGGCGCAATCAGCTTGGCCTGCGCCTGCGCTTGATCCCGAGCGAGCTGCTGCTTCTGATACGCGAGCTGATGCTCGGCCGCATCGAGCTGAGCGCGTGCGTTCGCTGCATTGTTGCGTAGGTCGGTGGGGTCGAGCAGTGCGAGCACTTGCCCGGCTTTCACCGTATCGCCCAGGTGTACGCGGCGCTCGGCAATTTTGCCGCCGACGCGGAACGAAAGCGTCGTCGAGTAACGCGCTTCGACTTGGGCCGGCAACGAAGTGGCGTCCGGCGTACCGTCGGCATGCACGGCAAGCGCGATGACGGGCTTCACTTCGGGGGCGACGGGTTCGCGTGTGTGACAAGCCACAAGCAGGACCGCACCGCAAACGGCGAGGCAAAGACCCGCCTGACGGGGCAACGCAGTGGAAGACGGGCGCGAGGACGACCGCGTTTCAAGACCGGGGAGTTTCACGATGTTTCCAAAGCAAGGGGGTTAGCAAGAGGAAAGGGGGACCATTCATTCGTCAGGGTTTTCACTGACGAGCATCGATCGGTGCTGACATTAAAGTCTAAGATGATAATATTGTCAATTATGACTTGTGGATCTGAATCGATGAACGATAAGAAAGAGACGAACGCGCCGGTGAACGGTGGGCACCCCGGTTCGCGACGGCCCCGCCAAGGGGCCATGGAAGTCGGCGATGCTCATGCGGTGGACGGTGTGAGCCCAGGCGAGGGCGACCGGCGCGAACCTCGCGGTGCGCGGCGCAAGCGCGAGACGCATGCTCGCCTGCTCGAGGCGGCGCTCGCCCTAGTGGCGACGAAAGGTTTCGAGTACGTGACCATCAACGAGATCACGGAAGCGGCGGATGTGGGCTTCGGCTCGTTCTACAACCACTTCGAATCGAAGGATGCGCTTCATGCGGCGCTCGTCGATTGGGTGATCGAGGAGTTCGGCGACCGGCTCGATGCGCTTGTGAGCGGTCTATCCGATCCGGCGGAAGTGGTCGCGGTGTGCGTGCGACACACCTTGATGCGCGCGCGGCGCGAACCGGTTTGGGGACGTTTCCTGATTCGCGAGGGATTTTCGGATCGCGCACTGCACCTCGGTATGAGTCGGCGGTTGAGGCGCGATAGCGAGATGGGTATTGCAGCCGGACGCTTCGTCGCGGCCGATCCCTTCATGAGCCATGTGTCGGTGACCGGCATCGTTCTCGCGGCGATTGCCGCGGAACTTAATGTTGTCCCACCTGGCCGATCCCCGGCCGAACGGGATCAGGACCGAGACGTTGCGCAAGAGCACCTTGCGGAGCGCGCCGCCGTGGCCGTATTGCACGCGTTGGGTTTGGATCGTGCCGAGGCCGAGGGTGTCGCGCGGCGGCCGTTGCCGGTAGCGCCGCATTGACGGCGAGCGGACGGGCGTAACCAGGACGATCTCATCTCCCAACACACGAATTGCGCTGAAGATTCTCGGCATCTTGCAGTCGCTCTCGCGCTGTGGCTGCTGGTGCCGACGTCCTCTGCGAACTCGCGTTCGTATCGTAGGAAACCTAAGTCATGCTTACCATGGCAAGGAGTTTTTCGAAGCGAACTATGTGGTCTTGACAAGCGGGCCGTCGGCGACCGCGAACATCGAAGGTGTGTTGATTCGCGGTGCGCAGGGCGTCCGATCGCTGACGATCGTGCCGGTTCCGAGACCCGGCGCCGGGCGGCACGGAGCGTGACCGGCTCGTGTGGCGTACTGACGCAAAATTTTCGGAGGCGATGCGGCGGTGGGGCGCCTACCCCCGCCCATTCGCATAAAGCGCGCTTGCCCGATAGCGCCGGCGCACCTCGCGCAGTGCCGTCGCAAGGATGGCGCTGACAGGAAGCGCGAGCAGTACGCCGAAAAAGCCGAACAGTTGGCCGAACGCCAGCAGCGCAAAAATCACCGCGAGCGGATGCAGACCGATGCGCTCGCCGATGAGCCGAGGCGTAAGAAACGCCGTCTCGAGCACTTGCCCAATCCCATAGATCAAGGCCACCGCACCGAAACCGTACCAGTCGCCGAATTGGAGCAGTGCGGCGAGCAGCGCGAGTACGAGCCCCGTCGCGAAGCCGACATACGGGATAAAGACCGCAAGCCCAGTAAATAGACCGACAGGCAATGCGACGCCGAAGCCGGCGAGGCCCAGCGCGATCGGGTAGAACGTTGCGAGCACGACCATGACGAGCAATTGGCCGCGCAGATATTGCGACAGAATCTGATCCATCTCGGTTACGAGCGCGCACGTTTTGCCGAGCCACGGCCGAGGCACGAGGCTTTCGATCCGAGCGAAGAACTTACGCCTGTCGTAGAGCAGGTAGTACAGCACGAGCGGTACCACGACGACATTGCCCACCACGGTAACCAATGCGCTGCCGCCCGTGCGCACATAGCGCCATGCTGCAGGCTGCACCGATTGTCTGCCGCCTTCGAGTCGGCTCGTCAGTACGTTGCGCAAGCTCGACAAATCGAACGACCCGTCCAGGCCGAACATGGCGAGCTTCGGCTGCAGCCCCGCATTGATTTTTGCCGTGAAACCTGGAATTTGCGCGGCGAGCGCCGGCAGCTCTTTTTGGATGACGGCGAACACGAGCAGCCCGAGCGACACGATGACCGACGCAAACAAAAGCATCATGACGAGCGCCGCTAGAGAGCGTGGAATACGCTGACGGACGAGCCATTCGACGCCGGGCTGGAGCATGTAGGCAATCAAGCCGCCAAGCAAGAATGGCGTGAGCACCGGACGCAAGATCCACATCAGAACGCCGAGCCCGACTGCGAGGGCACCCCAGAGCACGGCCTGCCGCTGGTAGGAATTGGGTCGCGCACGCTCTTGCTGCAGCTCGCGCGTTGCGGGTGGATTCGTCGACATCTTGAGGCTCGTGCTTGGCTGCCGTGGCTGCTTCTCGGGATCGGTAGACGACGACCGTCCGGCTCGACGTCGACCCTAGGTGCGATATATTGCACGCAAATGACAAAACAATCAATTATGACAATGATATTTAATTATGTGCATACCGGCATCCGAGGATAAAGCCACCCCAGGCAGAGTCGCTGCACAAGTACGGGCTCGCTTGCGATAGTTGACAAAAGTATCATCGATGAGTTTAATGTCATCAACAAGCCGAGCAATGAATCGGACGAGCAACCATAGAGACGATAGGAGCTGAGCGTGGAGACAAGTGCGCATCTTGGCGTTCCCGGATTGACTACTGCACAACCGTCGCGTCATCCCCATCCCACGACCAAGGCGTCGGCGTTGTCGTACTTGATCTTTGACCGTCCCGACCTCGAACAGGCCGAGCGGTTTCTCAACGACTTCGGGCTGCAAACGGTCTTGCGAAACGAAGCGCTGTTGCTTTTGCGCGGCACGGGCCCGGCGCCGTTCTGTTATGTCGTTCGCCACGCGACGAAGGCACAGTTTGCCGGCTTCGGGTTGCAGGTCGATAGCAAGTCGGACCTGCATGCCCTGACCAGGCTCCCCGGCGCCTCGGGGGTGGAATCGTCGGACTGGCCAGGCGGCGGATATCGCGTGACGTTGACCGACCCCTCGGGCTTTCGCGTCGATGCGGTCTGTGGCCTTCGCGAAGTTGAACCGTTGCCCCATCGAAACGCGCTTCAATTCAATTCCGTGGACGCGGCAGTACGAATCAACGACACGCAGCGCCCGCCGGCGGACGTGCCTGAAGTCATCAAGCTAGGGCATGTCGTGCTCGAGTTGGCGAACTTCCAGGAAACGTGCGCGTGGTACACACAGCACTTCGGTTTTATCCCGAGCGATGTACAGAGACTCCCGGACGGCTCACCCGCCGTCGCATTCATGCGTCTGGATCTGGGCGAGCGGCCAGCCGACCATCACACGCTCGCGTTGGCGCAAGGTTTCATTCCGAAGTACAGCCATAGCGCCTTTGAATTGATCGATGCGGACGCGGTCGGCATGGGGCAACGCGTCCTGCGCGAAAAAGGTTGGACACACGCTTGGGGTATCGGACGTCATATTCTGGGCAGCCAGATATTCGACTACTGGCAAGACCCCTGGGGCGACAAGCACGAACACTATTGCGACGGCGACCTGTTCACGTCGGACGCACCCACCGGCCAGCATGCGGTCAGCCGTGAAGCGATGGCCCAATGGGGGCCGGCTATGCCACGCAGTTTCACCAAGCCCAAGCTCTCGCCGTCGAGCTTGGCCGCCCTCATTCGCAACCTCCGACGCAGTCCGGATCTAACGGTGAGCAAGCTGCTGGCGCTCGCCAAGATATTCGCCTGACACCCCCGCATCTCCGAACAATAGAGGCTCGAAACCATGTCACTGCATGTTTTGCATTATCGGCACGAATGCCACGCTCGTTGGGGCGTGGTACGAAACGGCGCCATCACGCCTATTCCCGGCGAATTCGCGACGACGGCGGAATTTATCGCCGCGAATCCGGTTGAGCGCCTGCTCGAACTCGACGGTCCGACGATTCCCGAGTCGGCCGTGCAATGGCTCTCGCCTGTCACGGCGAATCAGCAGTTCATCTGCCAGGGTGCGAATTATCGCCAGCATATGATCGAATCCGGCATGGACCCGGATGTCAAGAAGTTCAACATGATCTTCACGAAGGCCGCGAGCTGCATCGTCGCTGCTGACTCGAAACTGGTGAAGCCACACGAGGTACGGTTTCTCGACTATGAGATCGAGCTCGGTCTTGTCCTCAAACGCGACATCACGTCCCGCGAAACGGTTACTGACGAGAACCTGCACGATTTCATTGCCGGCGCCGTGATCGTCAACGACTACTCTGCGCGCGACATCCAGATTCCACAGATGCAGTTCTACAAGGGCAAGAGCTATCGTACGTTTGGCCCTGTCGGTCCTTACCTTTGCCTGCTCGAAAAGCACGACATGCCGAAGCTGAAGGACCTCGTGCTGACGCTGACCGTCAATGGGAAGGTTCGACAGAACGATTCCACTTCGGGTCTTGTCTACGGCCCGGCAGAGACATTGACTGAGTTGTCCGGCATTCATGACCTGCATGCCGGTGACTTGCTCGCAACGGGTACGCCATCCGGTTGCGCGCTGATCATTCCGTCGCCGGAAAAGCAACGCGCCGCGGCCCAACTGTCCGAAGCGGAGAAATGGCGTCTTTTCCTCGCCTTGCAAGCGAATCGACCGCAGTACCTTCAGGATGGCGATGTGGTCGAAGCACGTATCGTCAGCCAGGATGGCTCGATCGATCTTGGCACCCAGCGCAACGTCGTCGTCGCAGAGGCCGCATGAAAGGCATTGCAAACGAGCAGGATGTCCTCGCTATCGAATCGCAGAGGCAACCGGCGGATATTCCGTCGAGCACCTACGAAATGATCTGCCGGGGCGCCGCCATCAATCCATCGGCACCCGCGCTTTCGTTCTTCGCAACCACGGACGACTACGCGAACCCGGAGCGCTGGACTTACAGTGAACTGGTGCGCGACATCACGCGTACTGCAAACATGTTGTCGCGACTGGGTGTACAGCGAGACACGGTCATCGCCTATGTATTGCCGAATCTGCCCGAAACGCACTTTGCGATCTGGGGAGGCGAGGCGGTCGGCATTGTCTGCGCGATCAATCCACTGCTCGAGAGTGACGCGATCGGCGAGCTGCTCAATGCCTCAGGCGCCAGCGTGATTGTCACACTGGCGCCGTATCCCGACACGGACCTGTGGCCGAAAGTGCAGGCGGTCTTGCACAAGGTTGTGTCGCTCAAGCATGTCGTGCTGATAAACCTTGCTGACCATGTGCCGGGCGAACAGCGATTTGCGGCCCGAATGCTTCAGCGCGACGAATGCGCAAGGTTGCACGGCGAGGAAGGTGTGCGAGGCGCGGTTCCTTCGCAGATCGCCATTCACGACTTCGGCGAAGCAGTCGCACGGGAGCCGGGCATGGTGCTCTGCACCCCACACCGGATGAACAGGGACGACGTATCGTCCTGCTTCTGCACGGGCGGCACCACCGGCCTGCCAAAAATCGCGATGCGCCGGCACGGCAACGAGGTGGCCAATGCATGGAGCGCCGGACAATTCCTCGGTGAAAGCGTTGGCCCGGGCAAGACGATCTTCTGCGGATTGCCGCTGTTCCACGTCAATGCCGTGATGGTGACGGGACTGCTGCCGTTTTCACGCGGTGCGCATGTCGTGGTGGGCACGCCGCAAGGTTATCGCGGAGAAGGCGTCGTCAAACGCTTCTGGGATATCGTCGCGCATTACCGGATCAACTTTTTCAGCGGCGTGCCGACCCTCTATGGCTCGCTGCTGGACGTGCCCGTTGACGGCCGAGACATCAGTTCGCTCGAATACGGGTTGTGCGGTGCTGCGCCGATGCCGATGGAATTGTTGCGTGCTTTCCAGGCGCGAACCGGAATCAGGATCCTCGAAGGCTACGGCCTCACGGAAGGTACCTGCATTAGCAGCGTCAATCCGCCGCTTGGCGAACGGCGGGTCGGCTCGATCGGCCTTCGGCTCCCGGGCCAGGCCATGAAAGCCGTGATGGTCGATGAAACGGGCCGTTATGCGCGGGACTGTGTTGCGGATGAGGTTGGCCAACTGGTGATCTCCGGTCCGAACGTGTTCATCGGCTATATGCGGCCAGAGCAAAACAGCGGCATCTGGATGGATCTGGCTGATGGCGGCAAATGGCTCAATACAGGAGATCTGGGGCGCTGCGACGCAGACGGCTACTTCTGGCTCACAGGCCGAAAGAAGGAGCTGATCATTCGTGGCGGACACAACATCGATCCGGCAGCGATCGAAGAAGCGCTGCACCGACATCCCGCAGTGCAGATTGCCGCAGCAGTGGGGCGTCCTGACATGCACGCAGGCGAACTGCCGGTCGCCTATGTCCAGCTCAAGCCGGGCGTAACGGCAAATGAAGCAGAAATGGCAGAGTTCCTGCGTGACGAGATCAGCGAACGAGCTGCGTTCCCCAAAGGCATACGAATCGTTGAAACGATGCCCTTGACGGGCGTCGGCAAGATCTTCAAGCCCGCGCTGAAGAGGATCGAAACCGTAGATGCCCTGCGGTCGGCGCTCGCGGAAGCTGGCGTCGAGGGCGCAACCGTTAGCGTCGTCGAAGACGCCTTGCGTGGGATTTCAGTTCACGTCGAACTTCCCGACGCAGAACTCGAATCATCGGCGACTTCCGCGCTTGGACGCTTTCCGTTCGCGTTTTCAATCGCTGTCGCGGCGAGTTCCAGGACCTCGTGATGCGTGTTCACTAACGTGCCCGCCAACTTGTCAAACGTGACTGCCGCGTAGAAGGGAAAAAAATAACAGACGTTCGCAGTTCCTGACTCCACACGGAGCGGAGACAGTAAGCAAAGCATGGACTCGGATAAATCATATCGTTGTATTTAGTATACCTACATAACAAAGTGGGGCGATTTTTGGATTCGGTCTAAAGATACGAGAACCGATCCAACGATCCGGATCAAAGGGCGGATCGTTAAAGCCGTGTGGACGATAAAAACCATTTAGCCTATGAGGCAGGAGAAGACGCGTGAGGAACTACTGGAAGAATGTTCGGCCTGCCGTTGTGGCGGGTTTTATCTGTTCGGCTGCGCTTGCTGGAAATGCGAATGCACAATCGGCCGGAAGCTTTACCCTGTCGACAGGGTGGCTTCACGTAGCACCACAGGGTAATGCCACGCCGCTTACCGTGGAGAGCGTGGGTGGTATTGCCGTCAATCAGCAGTTGTCGGGCACTGGTGCACACGCGTCGTCAACGGATACGCTCGGCATCAACACCGAGTACTACGTGACCGACAACATCGGCATCGCGACACTCATTGGCCTGCCACTAACAGTCAATCTGCAGGGCAAGGGGACGCTCGCGAAGTACGGCACCCTCGGTACGACGAGGCCGATGCCGCCCGCCATCGAGCTTCGATATCACCTGTTTGAGGCTCAGTCGAAATTTCGTCCGTTCGTCGGATTGGGCGTGAACTATACGTGGTTCACCCAGGTTCGCGCAACCAACGGCCAGTTCATCACCAATAGCGTTGGTCCTGGCGGATCGATACACGCGACCCTCAGTGCATCGTGGAACCCCGTGTTCGACGTCGGGGCAAATTACGCGCTTTCCAAACACTGGTCGGTCGGAGCGTCTGTCGGCTACATCCCGCTCAAGACGCACATGACCATATACGGACAGACCGCAACCGGAACGCAGATCGTTTCCAGGTCGACGCTCCGGATCGAACCCATTAACGTCTTTCTGAACGTCGGCTATACATTCTAGCGCGGACGACCAGCGTTCCCAGACGTCAATCCCGTCGGCGGATTGTGCCGCCAACGCATCAATCGTGAGATTTTTCATGCTCATCGAAGACATCGAATACGTTATGTTTCGCCACCCGGACCTGGCTGCCGTCCGCAATTTCATGGTCGATTACGGTTTGCTGGATCTGCAACAGGGCGGCGACACGCTTTATCTGCGCAGCTACGGGGACGCGCCTTTCTCTTACGTCTCGATGCAAGGCGAGGCGGCGTTTGTTGGTGTCGGGTTCCGCGTGAGTTCGCGCGACGCGCTCGATACGTTGGCGGCCCGCTTTGACTCACCCGTGACCGATTGCCCGCATCCGGGCGGAGGCCTGTACACGGTGGGGGCCGATCCCGATGGCCGACGGCTGGAGTTCGGGTTCGGCGCCGAACGTCTCCCAGTCGTTCCGTCGGGCGGCGCTCCGATTGTGTGGAATGACGCTCATGCGAGGAACCGGCCTGGCCATTTCCAGCGCCCGGCCTTCGACCCGTCGCACATTCAGCGGCTTGGCCATGTGGCCGTCTTCTCGCCAGACCCGCAGGGATTGATCTCGTGGTACGGCGACACCCTCGGCATGCAGCCGTCGGAACGGATCTACCAGGGCGACGAGAATCGTGTCGTGGCCGCCTTCATGCACCTGGATACAGGCGCAACATGGACCGATCACCACACACTGGCCATTGTCGGCGGCGAGGCGGTGGGCCTGGACCACGCCTCCTTTGAATGTCGCGATATCGATGACGTGGGCATCGGCCACATGGTCATGGCCGATAAAGGCTACAAGCACCGCTGGGGCATCGGCCGCCATTTCCACGGCAGCCAGATTTTCGATTACTGGACCGATCCCGCCGGCTTCCACATGGAGCATTACGTGGACGGCGACCTCGTCAACAGCGACTCGCCGACCCTGAGCTATCCGTTCGGACGAAATACATTGTTGCAATGGGGCCCGGCTTTCCCGGGTCTTTAAACCACCACCAGACATGACCGCTGTCCGCTCGGCGGAACTGGTCCGTAATGCCCTGATGATTGCATCTGCGCAGCCTTCCCATTGGATCAAAAAGTGAAACGACAGATCCTCAAGACCATTCTCTTTGCCATGCCCAAGGTCCTCGACCTGACGGCACGCCGCTTCCCTGCCTATCGCGATCGGCTAAAGGAGCGCGATCTCGTCGCGTGGATCGGGCTCATGGATCAAAGCATCGGTCGCGTCATCAAGTTCAAGAACGGCCGCATCCGGTCGTGTGCCGGCAGGCATCCGCAGCCCGACGTACGCATGCTATTCAAGGACGTGGCCACCGCCCTGAAATTTCTCTCCGCCAGTCCGGACTACCTGGAAATCATCCATGCGGCGAAAAATTTCAAGGTGGTTACTGAAGGCGACGATGAGTTGCTGGTGTGGTTCATGCAAACGCTGAGCATGATGCAAACCATCAGCCTGCCGATGGGTACGCCCATGCGCGACGGCACGCAGCGCTACACCACTTGCACCAATGGCGGCCCTTTATTCGTGTACGTGAGAAATGGACGCATCATTCGCGTGACGCCTGTCGATCTCGACAACAAGGATGCCCCGAGCTGGGAGATTGAAGCGCGTGGACGCCGTTTCAGCCCGCCACGGCGTGGCCTCGTCGCGCCGCACGCATTGGCGATCAAGTCGCTCGTCTATTCGGACAAGCGCATCCTTCACCCGATGAAGCGAGTCGATTTCGACCCAGACGGCGAGCGCAATCCACAAAACCGTGGCAAGTCTGCCTATGTGCCGATCAGCTGGGACGAGGCGTTGGACATTGTCGCGAAAGAGATCAACCGGCAAAAGCGTGTTCACGGTCCGGGCGCCATAACGTTCCCCATGTCGTCGCACCACCAGTGGGGCAATATCGGCTACTACCTCAGCGCGTTGACGCGTTTTGCCAACCTGATCGGCTTCACACGGGTGGCCGCCAATCCGGACAGCTGGGAAGGTTGGTACTGGGGGGCCATGCATCACTTCGGCAACTCGATGCGCGTTGGCGTACCGTCCGGCTATGGCGGAATCGAGGATTGCCTGAAGGAAGCCGAAATGATCGTTTTCTGGTCTAGCGACCCGGAAAGCACGAATGGCGCCTACGCCGGATTCGAAGGTACGCCGAGGCGTCTTTGGGCAAAGGAACTGGGAATCGAGTTCGTCCATATCGATCCGCACTGCAATCCGACTGCCCAGTTGCTGGGTGGGCGATGGGTTCCGGTCCGACCGCAAACGGACGCGGCCCTCGCCACTGCCATCATGTATGTATGGCTGATGGAGGACCTGTACGACAAGGATTACGTCGCTAACCGGACGACCGGGTTCGACGAATGGCGGGCCTACCTGACGGGCGAGACGGATGGCGTGCCGAAAACGCCCGAATGGCAGGCGCTGGAAACCGGCGTGCCGGCCAAGGACGTTCGAGCCCTGGCGCGGCGGTGGGGGAAGAAGAAGGTGTATCTCGCCGTCGGAATGACGGGCGCGGGGTTTGGAGGGGCGGGACGCGGCGCGACGGGCGCCCAATGGGCGCGTTGCATGATCATGATGATGGCGATGCAGGGTTGGGGCAAGCCGGGCGTCAATTTCGGCTGCCTCGAAATCGGCGTTCCGCACGATCTGAACTTCTACTTTCCGGGCTACGCGGACGGTGGGATGTCGGGCGAGCTCGCGTGGACCGCGAACGCCGTGAACAACTATCAACGCATGCCGCACATCCTGACGATGAATCCGGTCAAGCAGATGGTCCCGCGGCAGCAGTTGCCCGATGCAATCATCAACGGCCACGCGACAGGCTACCTCTGGGACGGCATGTCCCAGGAAGCGCAGTTCGCGCCGTTCAGTTATCCGATGCCCGGTTACTCGCCGATCCGCATGATCTATCGCTATGGCGGCTCTGCCTTCAGCACGGTCACGAAAGCGGGGCGCTGGGCCGATGCTTACCGTCACCCGAGCATCGAGTTCGTGGTCAATCAGTCGATCTGGATGGAAGGCGAGGCGAAGTTCGCCGATATCATTCTGCCTGCATGCACATCGCTGGAGCGGTGGGACATCGGCGAATGGTCGAATTCCGGTGGCTACGCGCATCACGGCTTCAACACGGTCAATCACCGCATGATTACGCTGCAGCACAAGTGCATCGAACCTTTGGGCGAGTCCCGCTCCGACTATGACATCTTCACCGCTATTCTGACCCGTCTGGGACTTGGCAGCGTGTTCACCGAGGGCTGCGGGGAGCTGGACTGGGTCAAGCGCGTTTTCAACTCGTCGGATTTGCCGGATCACATTTCGTGGCGCGAGTTCTGCCGTAAAGGCTACTTCGTTGTGCCGACCGAAAAACCGGAATTGCGACATCCAGTGGATATGCGCTGGTTCGCGGAAGGCCGGCGCAAGGATTTGCAGGAGCCGCATCCGATGCCGTCGCAATATGCCGAAAAATTCGGCATGGGCCTGCAGACGCCCAGCGGCAAGCTCGAGTTCGTACCCGAGTTGCTGAAGCGGCACACAGCGGACAACCCGGAGCGGCCGGCGGTGAACCGATACATCCCGTCCTGGGAGGGCATGCGCTCTCCACTGGCACAGCGATATCCGCTGCAACTGATCGCCACGCATAGCCGTTACAGTTTTCACACCCACTGCGACGGCAAGAACTCCTCGGTCAACAGCATCGAAGATCATCGTGCGTTGATTGGCGGACATCGCTTCTGGCTGCTGAGACTCGGTGCCGTCGACGCGGCGGCCCGCGGCATTGCCCATCGCGATCTCGTCAAGGTCTACAACGACCGCGGTGCGGTGATCTGCGCGGCTGACGTATCGCCGCTGGTTACTGCCGGGGTAGTCAAGTCATACGAGGCGAGCGCTGAATTCCAGTTGATCGAATTAGACGGGGAGCACGTCGAAATTGGCGGTTGCATGAACCTGCTGACCCCGGATCGGCCCCAGACGGCAGGTACAAGCAGCATGAGTCCGAATTCATGTCTTGTGCAGGTGGAAAAGTGGAAAAGCGCGGATGCTTTCCTGATCCGTCGCGCAGCGTGAGGAGCACACGATGAGCAAATGGAACCTGATTATCAAGGTCGGGCAATGCGAGAACTGCCAGAACTGCGTCGTCGCGGCGCGGGACGAGCATGTCGGCAATGACTTTCCTGGGTACGCCGCGCCTGCTGCGGCAAGCGCCGAAAGCCCCATTCGCATCCTGCGCCGCGTGCAGGGCGAGTCCCACATGGTTGAAACGACATACTTGCCGGTCATGTGCAATCACTGCGACGACGCGCCCTGCATGCGCGTCGGCGGCGATGCGATCCGCAAGCGATCCGACGGCATCGTCATCATTGATCCGGACAAGGCGCGAGGGCGCAAGGACATCGTCAAGTCCTGCCCGTACAAGGCGATCGTCTGGAACGAGGAACTGCAACTGCCGCAGACCTGGATCTTCGACGCGCATCTGCTCGATCAAGGTTGGTCACACCCGCGTTGTCAGCAGTCGTGCCCGACCGAAGTGTTCGAAGCGGTAAAGCTCGACGACGAGTCGATGGCCGAAAAGGCGCGGCGCGAGGGCCTCAGGGTGCTGCAGCCCAACTTTGGGACGAAGCCACGCGTGTGGTACAGCGCCCTGGCGCGCTGGGACACATGCTTCATCGGAGGAAGTGTGAGTGCGCAGATTGGAGATGTGGTCGAATGCGTCGCGGGTGCGGAAGTGACCCTGTACGGCGGCGATCGCATGGTGGCCGAAACCGTGTCGGACGGCTTCGGCGATTTTCGGTTTGTCGGCTTGGCGAGGAGTAGCGGCGTCTACAAAGTCGAAATCCGTCATGCACACGGGGAGGCTTCGCACCAGTGCGAATTAGGCGAAAGCGTCTACCTTGGCGAGCTCAGCCTCGCTCGGCCCTCACGAATTATGGCGAATGACGGACTTCATTACGCTGCGTTATCCCAGAACCGCGGTTCCGTCGCATCGTGACGGATTTTACGTCTGAGCATGCCTGGCACGGAGAGCCATTCCACTCAACGACTTGAAGTCTGTCCGTTAGGGATGCTCTGCACAAAACGGAATCGAGTGTATTTGACGATTGAATAGGGAGCTGAATGCGCCACGATGCCAACCTATCACCCCCGAGCGAAGCTGGCTGGCATACGTCGAACGGTACGCGGGCTGCGCACCGGGTATCGGCGCGGGCCAGGAACACGCTCATGCCCCAGCAGCCAGCAACTTGCCGCGCGCCATCCACAGGTTGGAGAGCGCAAACAAGGTCATAAGGTGTGCGGTGTTCGTCTTCAGCCCTCGATAGCGGACCTTGGCGTAGCCGAACTGGCGCTTGATTACCCGGAACGGATGCTCGATCTTGACCCGGATGCCAGCCTTGACTCGCTCGACTTGATCGATGAGTGCGTCAAGCGGCTTGCCTTTGTCCAGAATACGGCGGCGTCCCGGCTTCATCGCCACGTGCCAGGTCACGCCTGCCCGCGCTCCGTCGCGGGTAGGGTAAGCAACAACATTTGCAGCACGCAACAGGTGGGTAAAAGGTCCAGAGCGTCGATTTATTAAGCGTTCGTGTATCAGCGCGACACGAATTGCGTGTCTTGGTCAGCTTTAGGCTTGTCGTCGGCGTGAGTTTAGTGGTCGAAACGACAAGAATTGGTTGTCTTGGTGCGACATCAATTGATGGACTCTACAACTACTTCTTTGGGTGCCCCTGCCCCTAGCCTTCGTCCATCATGACGCCATTGCCTGGCAATTGGCATCATGTTTTTACCGATCGCGGGAGCTGGATGACATCGCGGACATGTACCTGCGCGCCGCGCGCCGTGCGTATCTGCGTTGGGGCTCGACTGGCAAGGTGCTGCAGCTCGACAACCGCTATCCGCAATTTGTCCGGGATGTTCACGGCAACGCAGTTGCAAGGTGCAGTGAAGCGCCTGTTGAGCATCTCGATCTGGCGACGGTCCTCAAGGTGTCGCAAGCCGTATCCGGGGAGATCGATTCGAATAACCTGATTCAGGCGGTCATTCGAACCGCCGTTGAGCATGCAGGTGCGGATCGCGGCGCACTCGTCGTTGCAAACGGGCCGGTATTGAGGGTTGAGGCCGAAGCAATCTCGACGAGCGATTCCACGCAGGTCAGCCTGGACATACGGGCGCTCGATGCGGTTCCGTTGCCGAAGTCCGCCATCCACTATGCCATTCGCTCGCGAGAGAGCGTGATTGTCAACGACACTGCGGAACTCCACGATTTTTCCGGTGATCCGTATTTTGGCCGATCGCATTACCACCATTCAGTTGCATGCATGCCACTGGTTCGTCAAGGGCGGCCGATCGCATTGTTGTATCTCGAGAATAGCCTGGCATCGAACGTGTTCACGGCGCACAGAATTGCCGTGCTGAAGTTGCTGGCATCCCAAGCCGCCATTTCGCTCGAGAACGCTCGCCTTTATCTTGACGAAGTGCGTGCGGCGCTTGAGCGTGTCGTGAACAACGGCACGCGGGCGAACGACGTTGTGACAAGGCTCCGGGAACTCGTCAAGCGAGCGCCGCCCCGATGCGAATACGCTGCCGTCAACGACGCCATTCGCGAGGTCATCACGCTGGCGCATGGCGAGTCGTCGAAGCACGGCGTGACGGTCCTGATGGATCTGGAAGAGGGCTTGCCGGATATTTACGGAGATCGGATGCAGTTGCAGCTGGTCGTCATGAACCTCGTGGTGAATGCGATCGAGGCAATGGCCGGGGGCGGAGAATGGGGGCGGGAATTGGCGATCGCCACGTATCTCGGCACGGCGCGCAACCTGTGTATCTCGATCGGCGATACAGGGCCGGGACTGGATGCCGCCAGGAGCGAACGGCTCTTCGAGCCCTTCTACACAACCGACGCGACCGGAATGGGAATGGGACTGTCAATTTGCCGTTCTATCGTCGAAGCGCATTGCGGCCCGCTTCACGTGCGGGTGAATGAACCGCGGGGTGCCGTGTTACGTGTGGAGCTGCATTGGCGGAAGCAGGCTGAACCGTCGATTGGCAATGCTTGCGCTCGTCGCGGCAGCCCGAAATCTGGTTGGCGGGATACCGTGCATGTTAAGACCGTTCGGGACGCAACTCAGATAAATTAAGTCTTGGACGGACTTGGTGGTGGACATCTAGACTTCATCGTACTCACTCAATGAATGGAGTTAAACGATGAGCATCAAGGATAAATTGCCTGCCGGTACGGTGTTGGGTTTCGGTGCAGCCCCGCTCGGCAACATGTTCCGCAACATTCCGGAAGAAGAAGCGCTGGCGACGGTCGAAGCCGCCTGGCAACGCGGCGTGCGTTATTTCGATACGGCGCCGTTCTATGGGGCCGGCCTGTCGGAAATTCGCGTTGGCGCCGCGCTCGCGAACCATCCGCGTGACGAATAC
>NZ_JSZN01000011.1:0-45718 GCF_000801975.1 Burkholderia sp. A9
CCCGAATCCTTCACGCCGCCATACGGCATGTTGTCGACACGGAACGACGGCACGTCGTTGATCACGACGCCGCCCACCTCCAGTTCGTCCCACGCGCGCTGCGCATGCGCGAGCGAATCGGTGAACACGCCGGCCTGCAGCCCGAAGTCGCTGTCGTTCACGCGCGCGAGCGCATCGTCGAAGCGGTCGAATTTCTCGAGGATCGCGACCGGGCCGAACGCCTCCTTGCGGTACAAGTCCTGTTCACGGCCGACGTTCTCCAGCAGCGTCGCCTCGAACATCGCGCCGTCGACCTTGCCGCCCGCGACGATCTTCGCGCCCGCCGCGACGGCCGCGTCCATCCAGCCCGACAGCCGGCGCGATTCGGATTCGGAGATCATCGGGCCGACGAACGTCGACGGATCCTTCGGATCGCCCATCTTCAGCGAACGCGTCTTCGCGACCAGCTTGTCGCGCAGCACGTCGTACAGGTCCGCATGCACGAGGATCCGCTGCACGCCGATACAGCTCTGCCCCGACTGGTAGTACGCGCCGAACGCGAGACGGTCGACCACGTAGTCGAGCTGCGCGCGCTGGTCCGCGTCGACGATCGCCGCCGCGTTGCCGCCGAGTTCCAGCACGACCTTCTTCTTGCCGGCCTTCTCCTTCAGCGCCCAGCCCACGGCCGGCGAGCCCGTGAACGACAGCAGCTTGAAACGCTCGTCGGTCGTGAACAGGTCCGCACCGTCGCGATGCGCGGGCAGCACCGAGAACGCCCCCTTCGGCAGATCGGTTTCCGCAAGCACCTCGCCGATGATCAGCGCGCCGATCGGCGTGCGGCTCGCGGGCTTCAGCACGAACGGACAGCCGGCGGCCAGCGCGGGCGCGACCTTGTGCGCGGCGAGGTTCAGCGGGAAGTTGAACGGCGAGATGAACGAGCACGGGCCGATCGGCACGCGCTTCGTGTAGCCCGTATAGCCTTGCGCACGCGCGGAGATCTCGAGGTTGATGATCTCGCCGTCGATGCGCACCGATTCGTCGGACGCGACGCGGAACGTATCGATCAGCCGCGTCACTTCGCCCTTCGAATCGTTGATCGGCTTGCCGGCCTCGATGCACAGCGCCTCGGCCAGCTCGTCGAAACGCTCGCGAAAGCGCGCGACGCAATGGTCGAGCACGGCCTGCCGCTTGTAGGCCGGCATCTCGCGCATCGGCTTCGCGGCGTCGACCGCCGCGGCAATCGCCGCGTCGATCGCCTTCGCGTCGGCCAGCGCGACGCGCGTCGCGACCTTGCCGCTGAACTTGTCCGTCACGTCCAGATCGGTATTCGCGTAGACGGCTTCGTTGGCGAGGTAGTACGGATAGGTATCCTTCAGCATGGGGTGCTCCTTCCGGTGAACGGCGGATTCAGAGTTGCGCCGACAGGCGCTTGATTTCGCGATTGAGCACGCGCTCGTTGTCCGAATAGTCGATCGGCACGTCGATCACATGCACGCCCGGCGTGGCGAAGCAGTCGCGCAGCAGCGGCTCGAGATCGTCGGCCGCTTCGACGCGATGCCCGTGCGCGCCGTAGCTCTGCGCATACGACACGAAATCGGGGTTCTTCAGCGTCATCGCGAAATCGGGGAAGTTCATGTTTTCCTGCTTCCAGCGGATCATCCCGAAAGCATCATCGCGCAGGATCATCACGACGATGTCGAGCTTCAGCCGCACGGCCGTTTCGAGTTCCTGCGAATTCATCATGAAACCGCCGTCGCCGCACACGGCGATCACCTTGCGCTGCGGATGCACGATCTTCGTCGCGATCGCCGACGGCAGGCCCGCGCCCATCGACGCGAGCGCGTTGTCGAGCAGCAGCGAGTTCGGCTCGTGCGCACGCCAGTAGCGCGCGAACCAGATCTTGTACATCCCGTTGTCGAGGCAGACGATCCCGTCGAGCGGCAGCGCGGTGTACAGGTCGTTGACGATCCGCACCGGATACATCGGGAAGCGCGGGTCGTGCTGGCCCTTCTGCAGGTGCGCGTCGAAATGCTCCTTGATCATCGCGAAGCGCGCGAAATCCCAGTGCGTCTGCGGCGTCACCGCTTCCTTCATCTGCCACACCGCGTTCGCGATGTCGCCGACCACCTCGATCTGCGGGAAGTAGACGGGATCGACCTGCGCGCCGAGGAAGTTCACGTGGATGACGGTCTTGTCGTCCGCGCGCATGAAGAACGGCGGCTTCTCGATCACGTCGTGCCCGACGTTGATGATGCAGTCCGCATGCTCGATCGCGCGGTGCACGAAGTCGCCGTCGGACAGCGTCGCGTTGCCGAGCCACAGCGGATGCGTCTCGTCGATCACGCCCTTGCCCATCTGCGTCGTGAAGAACGGGATGCCCGTCTTGTCGACGAATTCGAGCAGCATCTTGCAGGTCGTCTTGCGGTTGCCGCCCGCGCCGATCATCAACAGCGGATGGCGCGCGGCCTGGATCGCGTCGACCGCATGCGCGACCGCCTTCTCCTCGGCCACCGGCCGCCGGCTGTAGCTGCGCGGGATCGGCTTGCCGTCGCCTTCCTCGTGCGCGATGTCTTCCGGCAGTTCGAGATGCGCGGCGCCCGGACGCTCCTCCTCCGCGCGGCGGAACGCCTCGCGCACGGCCGACGGGATGTTGCCGATCGACACGATCTGCCGCGTGAACTTCGTGAGCGGTTGCATCATGTCGACCACGTCGACGATCTGGAAGTGGCCCTGCTTGCTCGACTTGATCGGCTTCTGCCCGGTGATCATCAGCATCGGCATGCCGCCGAGCTGCGCATACGCGGCGGCCGTCACGAAGTTGGTCGCGCCCGGCCCGAGCGTCGCGAGACACACACCGGTACGGCCCGTCAGGCGGCCGTAGGTGGCGGCCATGAACCCGGCCGCCTGTTCGTGCCGGGTCAGCACGAGCTTGATCTTCGATCGCCGCAGCGATTCGAGCAGATCGAGGTTTTCCTCGCCGGGAATGCCGAACACATACTCGACGCCTTCGGCTTCCAGCGCCTTCACGAACAGATCCGATGCTTTCATGGGGGACTCTCGGTTGATGCCGCCTGCCCGGCCTACGGACGCGCGGCGTTCAGAACGCGCGCCGGCCTACGGCGCGCGGACGCTTTACCTACTGGACACAGACCACGGCACTGCCCGCCGCGCGCAGCACGGCGGCGCCTCCCGATGAGGAGGACAAACGGATCCGCCCGTGCGCGGCATGCGCGCACGGACGGCAAAGACGTTTTTGATTGTAGACGGATTCGCGGAATTCCGGCTTCGACCGGATGACCGATCCCGCCTCGACAGGATCGGCCTGATGGCCAATTCGGCCCCAAACGGCGCGCGCCGCCCTACTGTTGGGGCAACCGAATTCCACTCATCGAACATGTGAACCATGGTTGACATATTGCAATCCATGCCCTACAGTGCGCCTACATTCAGCATCCGGACCACCGACGTCTTCGACGCGTGGTTTGCCGGCCTGCCGGATCGCGTCGCGCGGCGACGCATCCAGGCGCGCATCGATCGCCTGTCGATGGGCAATCCGGGCGACTGGAAATCCGCCGGCTCCCCCGTCGTCGAAATGCGGATCGACCACGGCCCCGGCTATCGCGTCTATTACGTCAGGCGCGGAACGATATGGGTGATCCTGCTCTGCGGCGGCGGCAAGTCGACGCAACAGGCGGACATCCGCGCCGCGCACGCGATGCTCGCGCGGCTCGACCTGGAGTGATCGATGGACAAGATCAAGACCCGGCCGTGGGATTCGGCCGAACACCTGAAAACCGACGACGACATGGCCGACTACTTCGAGGCCTGTCTGCAGGAAGCCGGCGACGACCCGGCCTTCATCGCGCATGCGCTCGGCGTGATCGCCCGCGCGCGCGGCATGTCGCAGGTCGCGCGCGACGCGGGCCTGTCGCGCGAAGGGCTGTACAAGGCACTGTCGCACGACGGCAATCCGAGCTTCGGCACGATCCTGAAGGTCATCAAGGCGCTCGGCCTGCAACTGCACGGCGCGAAGGCGCACGCATGATGCAGCGGCGCGCGGCGGCGTGCCACGTGCGCGACGGCGGCGGCCGCGTCAATGCAGCCAGCCGCCCACCCAGCGCGGCAGCAGCGAGACCAGATACAGCCCGAGCCCGATCAGCCCGCCGACCAGCGTGCCGTTGATGCGGATGTACTGCAGGTCCTTGCCGATGTTCAGCTCGATCTGCCGCGACATCTCGCGCGCATCCCAGTTGCGCACCGTGTCGCGAATGTGACGCATCAGGAAATCCGCGAAATCCGGCGCCATCTCGTGCACGGCTTTCTCGACGTGCTCGTTCAGCGATGCGCGCAGCGCCGGGCTCTCTGCGAGCCGCGCGCCGAGCCAGCCGCCGAGCGTCGCGGCCTGCCGGTGCAGCGCCGAATCGGCGCGCGCGAGATCAGCCTTCAGCCATGCACGCAACTGATCCCACAGATCGCGCGCGTACTCGTTGAACGCGTCGCCGTCGCGGATGTAGCGCTTGATCTCGTCACCCTTCGCGATGAACGCCGGATCATGCTTCAGCCGCTCGGTCAGGCGCACGACCGTGCGGTCGAAGCGCTGCCGCAACTCGTGCTCCGGATCCGCCGCCACGCCTTCGAGCACGCGGCTCACCGCGCTCGCCAGCATCCGCGCGCCGTTCTCGCCGAACCACTGCGTCGGCATCAGCTTCTCGACCTTCGGGTATTGCGTCTTCAGCCATTCGACGATGAAGTCCGCGATCACCTCGCGGTTCTCCTCCCTGTCGAGCACGTCGACCACCTGTTCGATCGCGTCGTCGAGCAGCGCCTGGTGGCGGCCGTCCTTCGTCAGCGTGTCGAGAATCGCGCCGGCCGACTGCGACAGGTCGACCCGGTCGATCACCGCGCGGAACGCATCGTGGACGAACGACTGGATCCTCGCGTCGTCGGTCATGTCGAGCGCGAAGCTCATCAGCTTCGTCACGTAGCTGCCGAGCGCGTCGGTGTTCGCCGGCTCGCCGAGCCACGCGGCGAGCTTCTGCGCGGGATCGTGCTGGCGAATCTGCGCGGCGAGCGCGTCGGGACCGAGGAATTTCTCGCGCACGAACACCGCGAGGTTGTCGGCGATCTTGTCCTTGTTCTTCGGAATGATTTCGGTGTGGCGCGACACGAACGGGATCGGCACGCGACGGAACAGCGCGACCACCGCGAACCAGTCGGCGAGCGCGCCGACCATCGCGGCCTCGGCCACCGCCTTGAAACCGTCGACCCACGGGCCGCGCGGCAGCATGATCATCGTGACGAACACCGCGACGGCGGCCAGCAGCAGCCATAACGCGCGGCGCTTGCTTTGTTTCAGTTCGAGGGCTTTGTCTGGCGTCATGGGCGACCGGTGAAACGGCAATGCCGCTAATATGCACCGATCGCCGCCTTGCGACAAACCCGCATGCGATGCGCGGGCCGGACATGCTGCCCGCGGCGGGCTTCCATCCCCCGCCGGGTACCGCCGCGAACGCGGCCACCTGATCCGCGTTCGCGCGCTGCCTCAGAGCAACGTCTTCAGGTTCACCGCCGGATCGGCGAGTTTCACCGGATCGGGCACCGCGCCTGCCGCGATCAACCGGCGCGATGCACCGATGTCGCGCCCCAGGTTCGCCGCGGCGACCGCCGCGATCTTCCCGTCGTCGTCCAGCCCGAACACCGTGAACGGCCCGCTCGCCGGATCGCCGCGCACGACCGTGGTCTGCTCGCTGCCGAACAGCCCGAGCATCTGCAGGTTGCAGTCGTACTGATCGGACCACAGCCACGGCAGCTCGGCATAGGTTTCGTCCGCGCCGAGCAGGTTCGCGGCCGCGACGGCCGGCTGGTTTTCCGCGACTTGCCACGACTCGATCCGCACGTGACGCCCGAGCAGCGGATTGAAGTGCATCGTCACCTCGCCCGCCGCGAAGATCGCCCGATCGCTGGTGCGGCACCCTGCATCGACACGGATCCCGTTGTCGACGTCGAGCCCGGCCGCCTGCGCGAGTTCGACATTGGGTACGACGCCGATGCCGACCACGACGATGTCGGCATGCACGTCGTCCCGATCGGTCTCGACGATCGCACCGCCGCCCGGTGCCTGACGAATCGCGCGCGGCAGCGTCGCCATCTGAAAGCTCACGCCGCGCGCGTCATGCAACTGACGCGCATACGCGCCGACGACTTCCGGCAACGCGCGCTGCAGCAAGCGCGCGGCCGGGTCGATCACCGTCACGTCGCAACCGAGCTGCCGCGCCGCAGCGGCCACTTCGAGGCCGATGAAGCCGCCGCCGAGCACCGCCACGCGACGGCCCGGCGCGAGCTGCGCGCGCAACGCCCGCGCGTCGGCAACGGTGCGCACGTAATGCGGAACGACGCCTGCGTCGACCGGTCCGCCGAACGCACGCACGCGCGAACCCGTCGCGAGCACGAGCCGCGCGTACGGCAACGTCGCGCCGTCATCGAGCCGCACACGCTGCGCATCGCGCTCGATCGCCTCGACGCGCGTGCCGAGCCGCAGCTCGATGCGTTGCGCGTCGTACCACGCGGCATCGCGCACGAACGCGCGCTGCTCGCCGCCGTCGTTCAGCAGCGCATCCTTCGACAGCGCGGGCCGGTCGTACGGCAGCTCGGGTTCGGCGCCGATCATCACGATGCGCGCATCGGTGTCGCGCGCACGCAGCGCTTCGGCCGTACGCCGCGCCGCGTGGCCGGCGCCGACGATCACGAACGGGTCAGCCGACATTGACTTCCACCTGCCCGTCGACGATCCGGACCGGATAGGTCCGCACCGGCTCGGTGATCGGCGCGCATTTCGGCGCCCCCGTGCGAATGTCGATCAGCCCCTGGTGCAGCGGGCACTCGACGCAACCGTCTTCCACATAGCCTTCGGACAAGCGCGCATGGCCATGCGAACACAGGTCGTGCATCGCGAACAGTTCTTCGCCGATCCGGAACACCACGATCGGCTTCTGGCCGGCGACGCGTGCCGCCGGTTCGTCTTCGGAGAATTCGTCGAATGCACCCAGCGGGTGCCATTCGGCGAGCGTTGCTTCGGTCATGTCGTTTCCTTGGCTGTCAGATCGGGGTCGCGAGCAGGGTCTGCACGCGCGACGTGTCGTAGATCACGCGCTTGGTCTTGTAGCGCAGCCCGTCGGGCGTACGCACGACCGTGTCGTAGTACTTGCCGGCCTGGTACACGTTCGATTCGCCGTTGCTGCGGGTCTGCACGACCACGTAGTTGCTCTCGGTGTCGATCTCGCCGTCACGCTCCGCGACGATCGTCAGGCCCGACGTCATGTGCCGGTACGTGTGCTCTTCAAAGATGTTCGCGTGCCGCAGCGACACCACGCGGTCGCGCAGCATCCGCTGGTTCGTGCAGTGGACGATCCCGACCGGCAGCCCGAGATCGGCGTTCTCCTTCGGCACGATCTCGTACGTGCAGTCCTCGGTGAACATTTCCGGCCAGTGTTCGAGCCGGTCGTTGTCGAGGTGGCCGATGTAGCGGTTCTGGAGCATGTAAATCTCGAACCACGTCTTCATGTCTTCCGTCATTTCGCGCTCCCGCGTCAATAGCCCATCAGCTTCTGGTAGCCGACCCAGAACTTGCGGATCAGGCTTTCGGTGATCACCGTGTCCTGCTGGTCAGGATTGCCGCGCGACATCTCGATCACCGACGTCGCGTCGGCGTCGCGCACCGTGCCGCGCTGCACCAGCTCGGTCGCCTCCGTGTCTTCCATCGAGATATAGCCGGCCGGCCCGACCAGGTTCGCCTGCTTGATGCGCAGCGCGCGCAGCTCGGGCGTGTCGTCCGCGTAGCCGAAGAAGTGGAAGATCAGCTCGAAGTTGTCCGGCCCCTTCGGCAGGATCTGCCGCGCGACCAGCGTGTTGTGGATCTGCTGGATCACGAGTTGCGGGAAGATCGGCTGGATATGGTTGGTGCAGTCCTCGTCGTATTCCGACACGAGATCGAGGATCGACTCGTCTTCCAGATGGAAACCCTCGTCGAACGACCGGATGTTCTGCTGCTTGTACGCGGCCGACGTATCGTCGCCCGTTTTCGTCACCGTGATGATGCTGTGCAGCCCGTGGTTCGCATCCGGAATCGAGCGCGCCTTCATCCCGACGCGGAAGATATTGAAGGTCGTATGGAACAGGTGCAGCATGCTCGCGTGATACGGGTCCTTCACGTTCTCCATGTACAGCTTCCAGTTCGACTTCGAATACTGGCGCGTGCAGCCGAGATACTCGATCGGCTTGTGGAAGATCCGGTCGATCCACGGACGCATCTGCTCGCCGAGATAGTCGGGCAGCGGCGCCACTTCGTCGCTGAAGCTCGCGAACACGAGCCCGCGATAGCTGTCGACGCGCAGCTTGCGCAGCCCGTGCTGCTTCGGGTCGAAGTCGGCCGGCATCCCGGTCATCCCCTTCTGGCCGCGCCGGAACGGCACGCCGAGCAGGTTGCCCTGGTTGTCGAAGCTCCACTGGTGATAGACGCACGTGTGCGAGCTCGCGTTGCCGCGCGACTTGCGGCAGACCTGCGCGCCGCGGTGCGCGCAGCGGTTCACCCATGCGGACAGCGTACCGTCCTCGGTGCGCGTGACGACCACCGGCGTGTCGCCGACGAACGTGCTCTTGAAGTCACCGGCGTTCGGAATTTCCGCTTCCAGCGCAACGAAGTTCCACGTCGGGCCGCGAAAGATGCGTTCCTGCTCGCGTTCGTAGACGGCCTGCGAGCTGAACACCTTGTACGGCACGCGCGAGCCGTCGTCGTGCGGAAAGCGCACGGCGGACGCGTCGTCGCGCGAGGCGAACACGACGGGCGATTCTGTCTGCTCCATGTCGGACTCCTTGTGGTTCCGTTTCATTAACAAGATGGAGTCCATTTTTGAAAGGCTAATATTCGCCGTCTATCCGGAAAGTGCGATTGCGGCGGCGCAATATCCACTTTCGGCGGATTTCTGCGCTAGCATGGCGACACACGCGACCCAGCGCACGATCGCGACCCATTCGTCGGATTGAAGCGCGCGTCGCTCATACAAAGGCTGAGGCCCATGTCCCCAACGTCGTTCGAGCCGCTCGCGCTGCGCGCGCACCGGCTGTTCGAATCCCGCGATCTCGACGAGACGCGCGAGCGGATCTCGCGCGTGATGCAGCCGCATGCGCTGTTGCCGAACGGCCGTACGCATGGTGCGTCGCACATGGATTTCGTCAGGCTCGGCGGGCTCGGGATCGGCACGATCGCATTCGGCGACGCGATGCGCGTGCAAGTCGACGCGGTCGACGGCTACTACCTGCTGATGTTCTGCCTGTCCGGCCAGGCCGAGGTACGCGCGATGGGGCGGCAGCTCGGCGTCGACGGCCAGACCGGCGTGCTGTGCGCACCCGGGGAGCCCTTCGACGCAGTGCTGTCGGCCGATTGCGAGCAGTTCGTGCTGCGCATCGACGCGGCCACGGTCGGTTCGCTGACGGGCGACCCGCGCGCGACGCTCGATCCCGTGCTGCACGTCAGCGACGCCGCACTCGCCGCATGGCGCCAGCAGCTGATGCTCGTCGCACGCTCGCCCGAGCTGCTCGAACGCGCGAACTCGAACCCTCGCGTTGCGTCGCAGCTCGAGCACCTGCTGATCGACCTGCTGATCGAGGGCCACCCACCGTCGGTACTGCACGCGTCACACCGCGATCCGGCGCCGGGCTTCGTGCGGCGCGCGCAGGAGTTCGTGAACGCGCACTACGCGCAGCCGCTGCAACTCGCCGATATCGTCCAGGCCGCCAACGTGCCGGAACGGACGCTGCGCGACGCCTTCCTGCAGTTCCGCGGTACAAGCCCGATGCAATACCTGCGCGCGACGCGACTCGACCACGCGCGGGAATTGCTGCGCGAGTCGGTGTCCGAGCGACGGATCGCCGATATCGCGCTCGATTGCGGGTTCACGCACCTCGGGCGGTTCGCGATCGCGTATCGGGAGAAGTTCGGCGAATCGCCGTCGGAGACGCTCGACGGGAAGCGATAGCGGTAGCCTGCGCTGACTTGCCGGCTGGTCGCCGGTTACGTCAGCTGCGAATGACATCGCATCGCGATGTCCTCTCCGAATTGGGCCGGGCGCCTCAAAATTGACCGTTAGTTGCGGTTAATGCGTGAACGGTCAATCCTGTGCCGCCGGCACGATCATCTCCCGCGCGATTGCACAGAACGCGGTCGTCGCGGCGCTTTCGCCGTGCAGCCGGCGGCTCATGATGATCGGCGACGTCGCCGTGGGTTCCGGCAGCCGCCGGTAGACGACCCCCTTCACGCGCACGCCTTCGACACTTTCCGGCACCAGCGACACGCCCACCTGCGCGGCGACGAGCCCGAGCGCCGTCTGCAGTTCGCGCACCTCGTGCACGGCCGCCGGCACGAGCGCGCCGTCGCGCAGCGCCGACAGTTGCTGATCCGCGAAGCTCGGCCGCGGCGTGCTCGGATAGACGATCAGCGTCTCGTTCGCGATGTCCGCAAGCGTCAGCGGCCGGTCCGGAGCGGCGAGCGGATGCCCGACCGGCAGCGCCGCGATCAGCTTTTCCTCGATCAGCGCCTCGCGCACGAGCTGGTCGTCGTCGAAGCGCAGGCGGCCGAACCCGACGTCGATCCGCCCACCCTTCAGTGCGCCGAGCTGTTCGAGCGTGAACATTTCGATCAGCGACAGCTCGACGTCCGGCTGCGCCTCGCGAAACGCGCGAATCACGTCCGGCAGCGCGCCATAGAGCGTCGACGGCACGAAGCCGATCACGATCCGTTTCGACAACTGCGCGAGCCGCCGCGTCAGCGGGCCGAGCTCGTCGGCCTGTTCGACGACGCGCGTCGCCTGCGCATAGAACACGCGGCCCGCGTCGGTCAGTTTCAGCGGCCGTGCGCCGCGCTCGAACAACGGCAACCCGACCTCGTCCTCGATCGCCTGGAGCTGGCGGCTCAGCGGCGGCTGCGTCATGTGCAGCCGCTCCGCGGCCCGCGTGATGTTCATTTCCTCCGCGACGGCGATGAAGTACCGGAGCTGGCGCAATTCCATTTCATGCCTCAAAGGTATGGAAGTAGTCGGAAAGAGTGTTGGACGACGCCGGGCGGGAATTCCTACCATGTGCACCAACAGGAGGAATCGCATGATAGCAACTGCCGCCACCATCGAACGCATCGAGACGCTGCTCGTCGACGTGCCGACGATCAGGCCCCACAAACTGTCGGTCGCGACGATGAATTGCCAGACCCTCGTGCTGGTCCGCGTTCGATGCACGGACGGTATCGAAGGCGTCGGCGAAGCGACCACGATCGGCGGTCTCGCGTACGGCGAGGAGAGCCCCGAGAGCATCAAGGTCAACATCGACACCTACTTCGCGCCGCTGCTGCAAGGCATGGACGCAACCCGCCCCGGCGCCGCGATGGCCCGTGCGCGCAAGCTGTTCCAGGGCAACCGGTTCGCGAAGTGCGCGCTCGAGACCGCGCTGTTCGACGCGCAGGCGCGCCGCCTCGGCGTGCCGCTGTCCGAACTGTTCGGCGGTCGCACGACCGACGCGGTCGACGTCGCATGGACGCTCGCGAGCGGCGACACGCAGCGCGACATCGCGGAGGCCGAGGCGATGCTCGAAGCACGCCGCCATCGCGCATTCAAGCTGAAGATCGGATCGAACGCGGTCGACGACGACGTCGCACACGTGATCGCGATCAAGCGCGCGCTCGGCGAGCGCGGCGACGTGCGCGTCGACGTGAACCAGGCATGGACCGAAACCGAGGCGATCCGGGCCGGCGCCCGACTCGCGGATGCCGGCGTGAGCCTCGTCGAGCAGCCGATCGCCGCGACCAACCGCGCGGGGCTCAAACGTCTCACGCAGCTCGCACAGATTCCGATCATGGCCGACGAAGCGCTGCACGGCCCCGTCGATGCGTTCGCGCTCGCGCAGGACCGCGCGGCCGACGTGTTCGCGGTGAAGATCGCGCAGTCGGGCGGCCTGCTCGGCGCGGCGAGCGTCGCATCGATCGCGTCGGCAGCCGGCATCGACCTGTACGGCGGCACGATGCTCGAAGGCGCGGCCGGCACGATGGCGTCCGCGCAACTGTTCAGCACGTTCGGCTCGCTGAAATGGGGCACCGAGCTGTTCGGCCCGCTGCTGCTCACCGAGGAAATCCTCGTCGAGCCGCTGCGCTACCAGGATTTCAAGCTGCACCTGCCGGCGACGCCCGGCCTCGGCATCACCTTCGACTGGGCCCGCATCGAACGGATGCGACGCGACGCCCGCTGACCCCACACGACAACCGAAACCGGAGACACAGATGAACAAGCAAGCCATCGACGCACTGCTGAAGACCTTCGACGATGCCGCGGAACAGCCCGGCAACCCGCGCGTGCGCGCGATCGTCAACCGGATCGTGAAGGACATCTGCTACACGATCGAGGACTTCGACGTGCAGCCGAGCGAGTTCTGGACCGCGCTCAACTACCTGAACGAAGCCGGCCGGGAATTCGGGCTGATCGCCGCGGGCCTCGGCCTCGAGCGCTTCCTCGACGTACGGATGGACGAGGCCGAGGAGAAGGCCGGCTTCCAGGGCGGCACGCCGCGCACGATCGAAGGGCCGCTGTATGTCGCGGGCGCGCCGGAATCGGTCGGCCATGCGCGTCTCGACGACGGCACCGATCCGGGCCAGACGTTGATCATGCGCGGCCAGGTGCTCGGGCAGGACGGCGCGCCGATCGCGAATGCGCTCGTCGAGGTGTGGCACGCGAACCATCTGGGTAACTACTCGTACTTCGATCAATCGCAGCCGGCGTTCAACCTGCGCCGCTCGATCCGCACCGATGCCGACGGCCGCTACAGCTTCCGCAGCGTGCTGCCGGTGGGCTACAGCGTGCCGCCGGGCAGCAAGACCGAGCAGCTGCTCGACCAGCTCGGCCGCCATGGCCACCGTCCGGCGCACATCCACTTCTTCGTCTCCGCGGACGGATATCGTAAGCTGACGACGCAGATCAACATCGAAGGCGATCCGCACATCTGGGACGACTTCGCATTCGCGACCCGCGAAGGGCTGATCCCGAAGGTCAAGCAGGCCGAGGGCGCGCAAGGCAAGCCGTATGGCGTCGACGGGCAGTTCGCGCTGATCGACTTCGATTTCTCGCTGCTCAAGGAGAAACAGGACGTGCCGGCGAGCGAAGTCGAGCGGGCGCGTGCGCAGGCCTGAGCGGCCCTCCCGTTCGACGAATCGATAACGCAAGGAGCGCAGGATGCTGTTTCATGTGGAAATGACCGTCCGTCTGCCGACGGACATGGATCCGGTCAAGGCGGCCACGCTGAAGGCCGAAGAGAAGGCGATGTGCCAGCGCCTGATGAACGAAGGGATCTGGCGGCATCTGTGGCGGATCGCGGGGCAGTATGCGAACGTCAGCATCTTCGACGTCGAGAGCGTGCAGCAGCTGCATGACCTGTTGAGTCAGCTGCCGTTGTTTCCGTATATGGAGATGGAGGTGCGGGCGCTGTGCCGGCATCCTTCTTCGGTGCGGGAGGATGATCGGTAAGTGGGTGTGAAGCGCGCCGTTACCGAACGGCCGCGCGAAGCCCGACACGGGCGGCCGGCGATGTTCTCGCCGGTCGCCCGTGTTGCTTTGCAGCCCCTGGCTTCAGGTATCGCCACGCATCATGATGATGTCGCGGCGATCACCGCTCGCGCGCCAGATGCGCCGCAAACCCCACCTGCTCCGGTGCGATCTCCGCCTTCAGCGTCAGCGCCGGAATGTCGTAGTCGCCCGCGTTCTGCCGGCGGAACGGAATCGGCTGCGCGGTCGACAGTTCGTCCAGACGCTTGCCGAGCGCCGCACGCGTTTCATCGAAACGCGCGTCGTCCATCCGGTGCGTCCGATAGATCACGAACGGCGGCAGCACATCGAACCCCGGGTAATACAGAATCCCGTGCTGGATCGGGAACAGCACGTCGTCGATCGGCCCGTTGATGCCGCGCGCGCTGTAGTGCGACTCCCATCCGCCGGTCGTGACGATCACCATCGCGCGCTTGCCCGCGAACGAGCCTTCGCCGTAACGGTCGCCCCAGTGCTGGTCGGAATGCTCGCCGACGCCGTACGCAAAACCATACGCATACACACGCTCGACCCAGCCCTTCATGATCGCCGGCATCGAGAACCACCACAGCGGAAACTGCAGGATCACCGCATCGGCCCACTTCAGCTTTTCCTGTTCGCGCGCGATGTCGTCGCGCTGCGTGCCCGTCTCGAACGCATGCTTCGAATCGAGCGCGGGATCGAAGCGCGCATCGGGGGCGCGACCGGTTACATCGCTCGCATCGAACGCGGCCTTCCAGTTCATCGCATACAGATCGGTCACCTGCACGGCATGACCTGCCGCTTCGAGATGCTCGACCGCGAAGTCCCGCAGCGCACCGTTCAGCGAGCGCGGCTCGGGATGGGCATAGACGATCAGCACATTCATGTTCATTGCTCCGGTGATTGAATGACTGCAGGATGCCGTCGCCGAAGGTATATTGGAAATGAATTGCCGATATTCCAGGTATAGCGATGAACAATCTCAGGCGACTGGATCTGAACCTGCTGGTCACGCTCGACGTGCTGCTCGCCGAGCACAACGTCACGCGGGCAGCGGAAAAGCTGAACCTGTCGCAACCGTCGGTCAGCGTGCAGTTGCAGAAACTGCGCGACCTGTTCGGCGATCCGCTGCTGCTGCCCGGGCCGCGCGGGATGCGGCCGACCGCGCGCGCGGAAACGCTGCGCGAGCCGCTGCGGGACGCACTCGAAGCGGTCGAACGCGCGGTGCTGACGGCCACGCCGTTCGATCCGGCGACCGCGACGAATACGTGGCGCGTGGCCGCGACCGACTATGGCGAATCGACGATCGTCCTGCCCGCGCTGAACGCGCTGCGCTCGGCCGCCCCCGCTACGCGGCTCGCCGTCGTCGAACTCGTGCCGCCGCGCATCGAGCAGGACGCGGAGCGAAACGACATCGACCTGGCGTTCCATACGACCGAAGGTTCGCCGGAAGGCATGCGGCGCCTGCCGCTGTTCGTCGAGCGCTACGTGCTGGTCGGTCGCGCCGGTCATCCGAAGCTGAAGCGGCGCCCCACGCTCGCGCAGTTCGGCGCGCTGGAACACGTGATCGTGTCGCCGGACGGCGGCGGCTTCTTCGGCGTGACGGACGAAGCGCTCGCAAAAGCGGGCGCCGCGCGGCGCGTCGTGCTGTCCGTGCCACATTTCCTGTTCGTGATGTCGGCCGTCGCCAGTACCGACCTCGTCGCGATGCTGCCCGAGCGTCTGGTGCGCGGCACGCCCGCGTTGCGCGTCGTGGAAGCGCCGGTCGACGTGCCGGGCTACGAGATGTCGATGCTGTGGCACGAACGCGTGCATCGCGATCCGGCGCATCGATGGTTGCGCGAGACGATCGCGGCGTCGGTGTAGAACGCTTGCCGCACGGGTACGGCTGCACGCTGCGCCCCTCGCCTCCGACCATTCCGGACCGGTCTCGACGTACGCGCGTTCACTCAGGACTTGAAACCGCCTCGAACACTGTATATATTTACAGTGCTTTTGCACCATTTGACCCGAATTCCGTCACCCATGACGGACGGACTTTTGTGAGGCGACCATGTTCCAGTCATCCGCATTCGATACCGAGCAACCCGGCTTCAACCCCGCCCACTTCGAGCGTGCCGCGCAGCGGGCGGTCGTCGATCTGCAGCGTGTCGTCGGCGGCCCCGCGCAGCGCGCGCTCGGCCTGCGACGCCGCACCCATCCGGCCGCCGTCCGCACGATGAGCTGGCAGGCGCTGCTGAACGTCGAGGAGCTCGCATTCTCGAATACCGGTTTCCTGAGCCGCAACGATCCGACGGTCGTCGACGCGTTCATCCGCCTGCGCGACAGCCGGCTGGTCGCCGCTGACGTCGAAGAACCGGTCGACTGGCGTCGCGACGACGACGACCTGCCGGCCGTCTACCTGATCGTCAAGGCCATGCTCGAAGCGGAAGAGGAAGAACGGGCCGAAGCGGCCTGACGCACGCCGGCCGGTTGCGGATCGCGGTCTGCCGGGATGCGCGTCGCCCCATCGCGTGGCGACGCGGTACGTGCGCTCCGCTGGTATCCCGTGCCAGCGAACCGGGGCATCGGACGAAACGTCGCGAGCCGTCGCGCAGGCAAGCCACCGCCGCGCGACGAACGCCGCACCGAAGCCCGCAACGGCGGCCTGTTACAACCGCGCGGCGAGCCGCGAGCCCTGATCGATCGCACGCTTCGCGTCGAGCTCGGCGGCCAGTTCCGCGCCGCCGATCAGGTGCACCGAGCGGCCGGCCGCCTGCAGCGGCGCAAGCAACGCGCGCTGCGGCTCCTGCCCCGTGCACAACACGATCGTATCGGCCTCGATCAGTTCGTGATCAGTGCGCTGCTCGCCGTACGACACGTGCAGCCCGCGTGCATCGATCAGTTCGTAGTTCACGCCGCCGATCATCTTCACCTGCTTCATCTTCAGCGTCGCGCGGTGAATCCAGCCGGTCGTCTTGCCGAGCCCCTTGCCGAGCGGCGCGGCCTTGCGCTGCAGCAGCGTCACTTCGCGAGCGGGCGCCGTTACCTGTGCACGCGTCACGCCGCCGCGCGTCTCGGCCGGATCGGTCACGCCCCATTCGGCTTTCCACTCGGCCAGGTCGAGCGTCGGCGACTCGCCGTCCTGCACCAGATATTCGGCGACATCGAAGCCGATGCCGCCCGCGCCGACCACCACGACACGCCGGCCGACTGGCTGCCTGCCCGCGAGCACGTCGATGTAGCTGAGCACGTTCGGCCCGTCCTGGCCGGGAATCTTCGGGTCGCGCGGTGCCACGCCGGTCGCGAGCACGATTTCGTCGTAGCCGCCCGCGATCAGGTCGCTCGCGTCGACGCGGCGGTTCAGGTGCAGGTTCACGCCGGTCAGCTCGACCTGCCTGCCGAAATAGCGCAGCGCTTCATCGAACTCCTCCTTGCCCGGAATCCGCTTCGCCATGTTGAACTGGCCGCCGATCTCCGCCGCCGCATCGAACAGGTCGACCTGATGGCCGCGCTGCGCGAGCACGGTCGAGCACGCCAGCCCGGCCGGCCCCGCGCCGACCACCGCGATGCGTTTCGGCTGCTGCGCACGCGCGTAGATCAGCTCCGTCTCGTGACACGCGCGCGGATTCAGCAGGCATGACGCAATCTTGTTCTTGAACGCGTGGTCGAGGCACGCCTGGTTGCAGCCGATGCAGGTGTTGATCTCGTCGGCGCGGCCCTGCGCGGCCTTGACGACGAACTCGGCATCCGCGAGCAGCGGACGCGCCATCGATACCATGTCCGCGCAACCGTCCGCGAGAATCTGCTCGGCCACTTCGGGCCGGTTGATCCGGTTGGTCGTCACGAGCGGAATGCCGACCTCGCCCTTCATCTTCTTCGTCACCCATGCGAACGCACCGCGCGGCACCGACGTCGCGATCGTCGGCACGCGCGCCTCGTGCCAGCCGATCCCCGTGTTGATGATGGTCGCGCCCGCGCGCTCGACAGCCTTCGCGAGCTGCACGGTCTCGCTCCAGTCGCTGCCGTCCGGAATCAGGTCGAGCATCGACAGCCGGTAGATCAGGATGAAGTCGCGCCCGACCGCTTCGCGCGTACGCTCGATGATCTCGATCGGCAGGCGGATACGGTTCTCGTACGAACCGCCCCACTGGTCGGTGCGCTTGTTTGTATGCATCGAGATGAACTGGTTGATCAGGTAACCCTCGGAGCCCATGATCTCGACGCCGTCGTAGCCGCCCTCGCGCGCAAGCTGCGCGCAGCGGATGAACGCGCGGATTTGCCGCTCGACGCCGCGCGCACTGAGTTCATGCGGCGCGAACGGCGAGATCGGCGACTTGATCTTCGACGGCGCGACCGCGAACGGGTGGTAGCCGTAGCGGCCGGTATGCAGGATCTGCAGCGCGATCTTGCCGTCGTCCGCATGCACGGCATCGGTGATCACGCGATGCCGCCGCGCGCCGGCCGACGTCATCAGCGTGCCGCCGAACGGCTTGGTCCAGCCGGCCACGTTCGGCGCGAAGCCGCCGGTCACGATCAACCCGACGCCGCCGCGCGCGCGTTCGGCGAAATAGTCGGCGAGCCTGGGCAGCGTCTTGCGGCTGTCCTCGAGGCCCGTGTGCATCGAGCCCATCAGCACGCGGTTCTTCAGCGTCGTGAAGCCGAGATCGAGCGGCGCGAGCAGGTGGGGAAAAGGGGTCGTCATGATGATCCTGCCGATAGGCGATGGTTGTCATCGTAGGCCGCGCGCCGCCTTGAACGTGAGGGGGCAAACAGCCATAATGCTTGTCATTTTCGGCCAAAAAGACATGCCCCCCATGCCACGCAAGGACCACCTCGGGCTGCGCCGGCCGACGATTCCGGTCGCCTATACACGCCTGCTGCTGCAGGCGCTGGCCGCGCGCGGCGTCGATCTGGCCGCGGTGCGCGCGGGCACCGGGCTGCGCGACGCGGTGTTGGCCGAACCGGACGCGCGCGTCGCGCCGACGCAATGGGGTCGGCTCGTGCTCAACGCGATCGAGATCGGCGGCGATCCGGGCATCGGGCTCGCGTTCGGGTTGCTGCTGAAGCCGACCGTGCACGGCTTCCTCGGCTATGCAACGCTGACCGCCCGGGACATCCGCGACGCATTGGTCGTCACGCAGCGCTACTTCCGGATGCGCAACCGTCAATATCGGCTGACCTATGCGGAGGACGAACACGGCGCGACGCTCGAGTTGCACGGCGTGCAGGCGAGTCCCGTGCTGCAGCATCACGTGATGTTCGAGTTCGTGCTGACGGGGCTCGCACAAAACATCTCGCAGTGGTCCGGGCGCGCGTCGCCGCCGATCGCGCTGCGCTTCACGTGGCCGGAACCCGGTTATTTCGCGCGTTATCGCGATCAGCTGCCGCCGGTCGAATTCGGCTGCGCGGCAAATGCGCTTTGGATCGCGCGCGACGTGCTCGACTGGCCGCTGCCGCTCGCCGACGAAGTCGCGCACCGGCAGGCGCTCGTGCAGGTCGAGCGCGAGTACGCGCAGGTGCGCCAGGAGGAAGGCGACCTCGTCGAGCGCGTGCGCGCGGAACTGGCGAGAAAGGCCGGCGACTATCCAGGCCCGGAGGCGCTCGCGGACGCGCTACTCGTGTCAACGCGCACGTTGCGGCGCCGGCTGGAAGGAGCCGGGGCAAGCTATCGCCAACTGCTCGACGAAGCGCGGTTTCGCGACGCGAAGCAACTGCTGTCGGCATCGGACCTCGACCTGAAGACGATCGCCGAGCGACTGCAATTCACCGACCCGGCGAATTTCACGCGGGCGTTCCGAAGGTGGGCCGGGCAGACGCCGAGCGCGTATCGGGAGGCCGCGGCGGGAACCGCGCACGAATAACGGGAAAACGCGGGCGGCGCCATACCGCCATGCGCGTGGCCCGCATTTCATTTTCATCGGTATGATGAATGGCACGCCAACGCGATACGGGCCGACGCCCGCTTCCAGCCATGTCCAGTCACACCACCGTGATCGAGTCGACGATCGACCGTATCGATACGAACCTGGTCCGTATCGCGGTCGACAACAAGAAGGTGCCGATTTATCGCGTGACGATGCAGGACGCCTGCTACTTCCTTTGCGCCGACGATATCGACGCCGACGCGTTCAAGCAGGTCGATCTGTTGAAACCCGGGATGGCGGTGCGCGCGTGCGTTTTCGACGATCATGGTCGTCGCCGAATCGCGTGGATCGCCAGCAGCGATCTGACGATTCAGCCCTACGACGCGCTCGCGCAGAAGGAACGTAATCTGTCGCTGCTCACACGGGCGTCGTGTGTGTTCGTGCTGAGCCTGCTGATCGGTAGCGCCGCGTTCAAATCCGGCTGGGCGCTCGTCCTCGCCCTGACCGTGTTCGTCAGCATCATCAGCATGCTGGGCACGCTGCTCTCGATCGCCGGCTTGTCCGAACTGGTGTTCCGGCCGCAACGGCGCGAAGCCCAGGAAAAGTGGCAATGCCAGCCGCCCCGGCGCACATTCGAACGGAGCAACGTATGACCGATCGTTCCATGCGAATCGCGTCCGGCTGCGTGACGTCCGTCGGTCAGAAGACGATCAGTACGAAGGTCTGGAGCAACAACCTCGGCTGGACCACGCAAAGCATCGAGGAGATCGAGCTTCGACTCGACGCTTTCGATGCGCCGCTCACGCTCCGGACCGGCGGGACGCGCAACCTGTTCGTCGTTGCAGGCGACCGGCTGGATGTCGCGTATGCCGAGGGGCGCGATAATCTCGCAATCTGCGGCATCCGCAACGTGACTGACGGTTCGATCTATCTCGTTCGTCTCGCACGCGTCGCCAGCGCCCGAACCGATGTCATCGTGACGATCGGCGTTCTGATCGCCGTCGCGTTCGTCATCGGTATCATGTCCGCGCTGCAAGGCAGCACGGACGGCATGCTCGACATCTTTGCGTGGTTTGGCGGAACCGCGCTCGGCTTCCTCGCGCTGAGCACGATCCTGCGTTCGGTGTTCGGCGTGATTGCCTGGCCCGAAATCCGACGGCTCAATCAGCCCGGCGGCAAACGCGAGATGAATGCGGCAAAAAACGCGCTGTCGCTCACGGCGGCAGATGCGCCGCACATCCGCTTCCTCTGAGCCGACGAGCGCGCGATGCGTCAGCCGCCGACGTCGATCCGCGCGCCGCCGTCTCCATCACCCGCATCGATCCGCACTTCACCGTTCGCGGCGACGATCGCGTCGTACACGTCGTCCGTCACGCACACCACCGGCACCGCGATCGCATAGAGCTCGGCGGCGACGATCGCGCCAATCGAGATGATCAGGTCGCGCTCCTTCAGCACGATCCCGACCGGCCCGGTGCCGTTGCGCACCGCTTCCGCGAGCACGCTGCTGCTCGAACTCGAACCCTTCGCATGCGGCATCACCATGATCCGGCCGGCCAGGCTCGCGCCCGCCTGCGGATGCCCGCGATCGACGATCCGCCCCGCGCCCGAGTCGTAGCCGCCCCAGAAGCTGAGCGGCTTGTCGAGCACGATCGTCTTTGCGCATGCGCTGCCCGGCACGAGCGTGTCGCCCGTCAGTTTCCCGATCGTTGCGTCAGTCATCGAATCGCACCTTTCCTTCGAACGCGGAACGCACGCACTCGCGCATGCTGCCGTATGCCACCGTGACGCCGATGTTCGCGGGCGCATACGACGCCCACTTCCCCGAGTTGGTCATCACCAGGCCCGACAGCTGCTTCATCACCGGCGTGATGTACGTGCAGGTGTCGACGACGATCTGGACGCCGCGCGCATCGAATTTCGAAGCGAGCCCGAGCTCGCCCAGCTCCCACAGGATGAAGCGGCTCGTGTTCACGTAGAAATCGCACTTCGGCTTGCCGTCGAACTGATCGAGCAGCGCGTCGAGCGTGCGGAATTCGGCCAGCGAGAAATGCGGCGTGCCGAGCGCGACCGCGACGAGCGCATCGCCAGCCGCGCCATGGTTCAGCGTGCGGCGGATTTCGTCGAGATCGGCCATCGCGACCTCGATCGTCCGCTGCGCCGCCCGTCCGTGCAACGCCGCGTCGAGCGTCGGCGCCTCGGGCGTCACGCCCACCGCATGGAACAGCGCGACGGCCCCGCTCGATGCCGCGGCCGCGCCGAGCGCCTTGAGTTCGTCTTCGGTGGTGTCCGCGGGCAGCCCGACGATCGCCGGCACGATCGCGCCCGCGATCTTGCCGATCAGCAGCCCGAGCGCCGCGAAATAGATGTCGCGCGACGGCCGGTTGCCGAAATCCGGTGCATTGAACACGATCCGCGCGGCACGATTCGATTCGACATGCAGCCCCGCGTATGGCGCGCGTCCGGTGATCGCGGCGGCGAGATCGAGAAAGTCGCCATAGCGGCTGGTGCGCGCGCCGAGCACCGAGTTGGCGAACACGATCGCATTGGATTCCGCCCATGCGATCTGCTCGCCGAGGCGCGGCCGATTCTTCAGCTGATACGGCGCGCACGTGAAGCTCGATTCGCAACCGAGCTGCAGGTGCGCATCCATCAGCCGCTGCGCATCGCGCTGGATCGTGCGGTCGCCGTGATAGAGCTCGGGATGGATCAGGTCGAGCGACCCGACGTTCAGCGTGGTCGGCACAGCAACTTGCGCGCCCGCATCGACGAAATACTCGACGAAGTCGAGGCTGGTCTGGCCGTGGTAAAGACAGCCGTCGATATGCGCGGACGTAATGTCGATCAGGTGCGGCGCCGACATCACTTCGGCCGTGCGTGCAACGATCCGCATCGCGCGCGCGACGCCGGCGCCGAATGCGCCGCGCAACATCGCGTCGTCGCGCTCGCTCAACTGCAGCATGGGGGGCTCCTCGTGTCTCGTCCGGTGGATCCGGATCGCTTTTGTAATACTACCGCGCGCGATGCACCTATCGGAGCGCCGTCAGGCTGAACAACTCGTCGCGCAACGCCTTGGCCCGGCTGCGGCCGAACTGCGTCTCGAACTCGTCCTGCGCGGCCTGCCACGCGACCTTTGCCTGCGCGTAGGTACGCTCGCCGTGCTTCGTCAGGCTGAGCGCATGCGCGCGCGCGTCATGCTCGGATGCGGCCGCGGCGACGAATCCGTCACGCTGCAGCGGCTTCAGCGCGCGCAACAGCGTCGTACGATCCATCACCAGCCGGTCGGCGAGTTCGCTCATCACCAGGCCGGGCCGGTGCGACAGGTTCGCCATGATCGAGAACTGCGCGGGCGTCACACCGACCGGGGCCAGATGACGCTCGTAAAGTTGCGTGACGAAGCGCGCCGCCTGACGCAGCGCGAGGCAATTGCAGGCCTGGGCCATCTGGATATCGTTCATGATCGGCAATTTATATGTGCATATGCATAAAGTCAATGTACACTCCGCCGTAACAGGGCCGGGGCCGGCCGCGTGGATCGGGCGCCCCGCCATCGCCTCGAGGAGACGGACATGGACTACATCGACAAGCTGCGGATCTTCCGGTCGGTGGTCGAGATGCGCAGCTTCACGCGCGCCGCCGACATACATGGCCTCGCGCGGCCGGTCGTCTCGCGGGCGGTCGCTGATCTGGAGGCGCGCTTCGGCAGCCGCCTGCTGCACCGGACCACGCGCCAGGTCTCGCTGACCGAAACCGCCGAGCGCATCTACGAGCGCTGCGCGGCCGTGCTCGACGAACTCGATTCGCTGGAAGCGCAGGCGCAGTCGCACACCCGCGAGCCCGAGGGCCTGCTGCGCCTCGTCGCGCATACGACGGCCGCGCTGAACCGGCTCGTGCCGCTGATCGCCGGCTTCAAGGCCGCGCATCCGAAGGTGCGCCTCGACGTCACGCTGACCGAACGCCCCGTCGACCTGGTCGGCGAAGGCTATGACATCGGCATCGTCGTGCCGTACATGCTGACGAGCGAGACGACCGTCGTGCGGCTGGTCGAACGCATTCCGGTGGTGATCGTCGCGACCCCCGCGTATCTGCGCACGCATCCGCGCCCGGAAACGCCGGCCGAGCTCGCCGATCATCCGTTCGTGCCGCTGTCGCCGTCGCTGCGCCGCCCGGCGCTGTCGTTCCGCGTCGACGGCGACACGCTGACCGTGCCGTTCCGCTTCGACATCTCGTCGAACAGCCCCGTCTTCAACCGCGAGATGGTGATGCACGACTTCGGTATCGGCGTCGTGCCGAAAACGCTCGTCGAAGCCCAACTCGCGTCCGGCGCGCTCGTGCAGTTGCTGGAAGGCGCCGATCTCGTCGATGCGTTCGTGGAAATCAAGCTCGCTTACGCGAACCGTGCGCTGCTGCCCGCGAAGGTCAAGGCGTTCATCGACTACACGGCCGCGTACTGCGATCGCGAAGGCTGGATCGTTCCGGCGGCGGCCTGATCCGGCGCGCGGCCGCGCGTGCCTGCCGCCGATTGGTACAGCCACGACACCAATCTGATCCTGCGCCGCCCCTCGCTTCCGGCCATCTCGCCACCTAATATGTGCACATGCACAAGACCACGCTCACCGATGACGATTGCTTCGCGGTCCGGCAAGCCGCCCGGCGAATCTCGCAGTTCTACGAGCGCTACTTGTCGCGGGCGGGCGTCACGCCGTCGCAGTACAGCATTCTCGCGCTGCTGCGGGAGCGTCCGGGCCTGACGATGGCGACGCTGTCGACCGTGCTGGTGATCGAGCGCACCGCGCTCTTGCGCGCGCTCAAGCCGCTGATCGGTGCGGCGCTGGTAACGGGCCTGATCGAGCCGCGTTGCCGCCGCCAGACGTTCGCGCTGACCGCGCACGGCGAGACGAAGATCGCCGACGCACATGTGCACTGGCTCGCCGCGCAGGAAGCGTTCGAGCAGCGGTTCGGGCCGACCCAGGCGGCCCGCCTCAGAGACGAATTGTTCCGGATCACGCACAACCTGCCGGAACGCTGACCAACGACTTCCCCGATCGACGCTGCGTCGTCGATCGCTTCAATCAGTGCATATACATAGGTGAATCGATGGAAACGACCCAAGCCGCTGCCTCCCGCGAGGCAGCCACAATCGACCGGCCCGCGAAGCAGCGCCGCCGCGTGCCGTGGATGCGGATCGCGGTGGCCGCCGTCGTCGTCGCGGTCACGGCCGCGGCGCTCGACTGGCTGTTCGTGTTGCGCTTCCAGGAAAGCACCGACGATGCATATGTCGGCGGCGACGTCACGGTGCTCGCGCCGAAGGTGAGCGGCTTCGTCGACCGGATTCTCGTGACCGACAACCAGCGCGTGAAGGCCGGCGACGTGCTCGTGCAGCTCGATGCGCGCGACTACGATGCGAAACTCGCGCAGGCCACCGCAGAGGTCGACAGCGCGCGCTCCGCGGTGACCGAACTCGAAGCGAAGCAGCAGCTGCAATACGCGGTGATCGGCCAGCACGCGGCGGACAAGAACGCGTCGTCGGCCGAGCTCACCCGCGCCGCATCCGATCGCGTGCGCTACCGCGAACTCGTGAAATCCGATGCGGTGTCGAACCAGATCGTCGAACGCGCGGACGCCGACTATTCGAAGGCGGGCGCAGCCGTCGAACGCAGCGACGCCGCGCTGCTCGCGTCGAAGCGGCAGCTCGACGTGCTCGGCGCGCAGCTCGCCGATGCGCGGGCCCGCGTGAACACCGCGCTGGCCGCGCAGCGCGTCGCGACGCTCAACGTCGAATACACGACGATCCGCTCGCCGGTCGACGGCACCGTCGGCAACCGCACGGGCCGCGTCGGGATGCTCGCGAACGTCGGCGTGCCGCTGCTGACGGTCGTGCCCGCGGCGGGACTGTGGATCGATGCGAACTTCAAGGAGGACCAGCTGCGCAAGATGCGCGCGGGCGATCGCGTCGACGTGGTGCTCGATGCGTCGAGCACGCGCCTGCACGGCCGCGTCGACAGCCTGGCGCCGGCGACCGGCGCGACCTTCAGCGTGCTGCCGCCTGAGAACGCGACCGGCAACTTCACGAAGATCGTCCAGCGCGTACCCGTGCGCGTGCATCTCGACGCGCAGCCGGGAATCGAACAGGTGCTGCGCGCCGGCCTGTCCGCGGTCGTGACCGTGCATACCGACCACGCGAACTGAACGGGAGCCGACGATGACCACCGCGTTTTCCGGCGACCCCGCGTCGCAACCGACGAAGCAGCGCGTCTTCGCGTTCGCGCTGATGTGCGTCGGCTTCTTCATGGCGACGCTCGACATCCAGATCGTCGCGTCGTCGCTGCGCGACATCGGCGGCGGCCTGTCGGCCAGCCAGGACGAGCTGTCGTGGGTGCAGACGGCCTACCTGATCGCCGAGATCATCGTGATCCCGATGTCGGGCTGGCTGTCGAAGGTGATGTCGACGCGCTGGCTGTTCGTCGCCTCGGCCATCGGCTTCACGATCACGAGCATGCTGTGCGGGCTCGCGTGGGACATCAACTCGATGATCCTGTTTCGCGGGCTGCAGGGCGCGCTCGGCGCCGCGATGATCCCGACCGTGTTCACGACCGCGTTCGTGCTGTTCCCGGGCAAGCAACGGCTGATCGCATCGACGACGATCGGCGCGCTCGCGTCGCTCGCACCGGCGATCGGGCCGGTGATCGGCGGCTGGATCACCGATCAATGGTCGTGGCACTGGCTGTTCTACCTGAACCTCGTGCCGGGCATCGCCGTGGCCGCGCTGGTGCCGCGCTACGTGCATATCGACGAACCCGACCTGAGCCTCATCAAGCGCGGCGACTATCTCGGCATCGTGCTGATGTCGGGCTTCCTCGGCTGCCTCGAATACGTGCTGGAGGAAGGCCCGCGCAAGAACTGGTTCAGCGACGATGCGATCGTCATCTGCGCGTGGATCTCCGGTATCTGCGGCTTCCTGTTCATCGTGCACGCGCTGACCGCCGACGATCCGATCGTCGACCTGCGCGCGCTCGCCGTACGCAACTTCGGGATCGGCAGCCTGCTGTCGTTCGTGACGGGCATCGGCATCTTCGTGACCGTGTTCCTCACGCCGCTGTTTCTGGCGCAGGTGCGCGCGTTCAGTTCGCTGCAGATCGGCATCGCGCTGCTGTCGGTCGGTGCGTTCCAGTTGCTCGCGCTCTGCGTGTATGCGTTCGCTGCACGCTACTTCAGCATGCGCGCGCTGCTCGTATTCGGGCTCGTGTGCTTCGGCCTCGGCTGCTACCTCTATACGCCGATCACGCACGACTGGGGCTGGCGGGAGCTGCTGCTGCCGCAGGCGCTGCGCGGCATCGGTCAGCAGTTCAGCGTGCCGCCGATCGTGACGATGGCGCTCGGCTCGCTGCCGCAGTCGCGGCTCAAATCGGCGAGCGGCCTGTTCAACCTGATGCGCAATCTCGGCGGTGCGATCGGCATCGCGGTGAGCGCGACGATGCTCAACGACCGGTTGAACTTCCACTACCTGCGCCTGAACGAGCACGTGAGCGCCGGCGAGCCGCAGGTCGCGTCGCTGCTCGATCGCCAGGCCGCGTACTGGACCTCGGTGGCGGGCAATACGCTGAATACCGCACAGGCGGGCCTCGCGAACCTGCATCGCCTGATCTATCGCGAAGCGCTGACGCTCACCTACGCGGATGCGTACTACGCGCTGTCGCTGTGCTTCGTCGTCGCGCTGGTTGCCGTCGCGTTTTCGCGTCCCATCACCCTGAACGCGCCGCCGCCGGACGCGCACTGAAGCCGAGGTCATCATCATGAAAAAACTACTCGTCGCCCTCGCCGTCAGCGCGTTCGCCGCCGGCTGCGCGGTGCAGCCCGCGCAGCATCCCGCGCTGCACGATTCCGTTCAATCGCTCGCACCCGCCGCGTGGGATACCGACGTGCCGCGCACGGACGCCGACGCCACCGCGTGGTGGGCGCAATTCCACGACCCGGTGCTCGACCGGCTGATCGCGACCGTGCTCGACGGCAACCTCGACCTGCAGGCCGCCGCCGAACGCGTGAAGCAGGCGCAGGCGTTGACCGTGCAGAAGCGTGCGGTGCTGCTGCCCGAACTTGACGCGACCGCACATGCGGCCGACGCGCGCCAGAACACCCCGCCACCGCTCGGCTATGTGCGGCAGGCCGGCGCGGGGCTCGCGCTGAGCTGGTCGCCGGACGTGTTCGGCGGCGAACGGCTCGACCTGCTGGCCGCGCAGGCGGAGCTGGTCGGGCAAAAGCATGCGGAAGACGCAATGCGGCTCGCGCTCGCGGCCGATGCGGCCGCCGCGTATGTCGACCTGCGCTGGGCGCAGCAGGAGCTGAAGATCCTGCAGGACAACGCGAAGATCCGTCAGCATGCGCTCGAACTCACCCGCAAGCGGCAGGCGTTTGGACTGTCGACGGAACTCGACGTCACGCGCGCGCAGAACCAGCTCGATGCGCTCGAAGCGCGGATTCCGCCGACGCAGGCGCAGATCGCGCACCAGCTCAACCTGATCGCCGTGTATTCGGGACGCACGCCCGAATCGGTCGATCGGCTCGTGCTCGCACAGGGCGGCGAGATTCCCGCGCCGCCGGCCGGGTCGCCCGGTACGTTGCCCTCGCAGGCGCTGCTGCGCCGGCCGGACGTGCTCGCCGCTTACGCGCAGGTCGAACAGCGCGCGGCGCAAGTGGGCGTCGCGAAGGCCGAGCGGTATCCGAAGTTCTCGCTGAACCTGACGGACGGGATTCTCGCGGCGTCGTATCTCGGCTTGCCGACGCTGACCGACAACCTGTTCAGCGCGGCACTGAGCGCGACGAGCCCGATCTTCAACGCGGGGCGCATCACGGCCGACATCACGCAAAGCGAAAGCCGGATGCGCGAGTCGGAACTCGGGTTGCGGCAGACGATGCTGCAGGCGCTGAGGGAAGTCGAGGATGCGCGCGCGAACCTCGTCAGCAACGATCAGGCGACGCAGCGGCTCGACAGCGCGCTGGCGGCCTCGGACAAGGCGCTCGGCCTGGCGAACCAGCTCTACAAGGGCGGCGCGACGGATTTTCTGGATGTGCTGTCCGCGCAGGAGGTGTACCTGCGGGACTCGGATGCGCTCAATCAGGTCAAGCGCGAGCATGCGCTGGCGGCGGTCGCGCTGTATCGGTCGCTCGGCGGTGGATGGAGCAGGAATGATGCGGCGGGTGGGCCGGAGACGGCGGCCGTGGCCGTGACTGCCGCTGTCGCGAAGAACTGACCGCGACCGCCATCCGACGCCGGCCTCGCCCCCTCCAAGCCGGCTTCGGTGCGGGCGGGCCGTCGGCCGAGGCACGCGGCCGCCGCAACGTCCGGCCGCCACCCGGCATTACAACGGCGGCCGCTTCAGCTTCACCCAGCGCTGCACCGACGGCCGTTCCCACTGCGCGCGCGCATAGTCGGCGAGGCGCTGCGGCACCGCATCGTCATTCAGCACCAGACGATTCAGCATCACCGCGAGGTCGACATCGGCGATGCTCCAGTCGCCGAACAGGTGCGCGGCGCCCGGCGCGAGCAGCTTGTCAGCCGCCGCGAACAGCTTCTGCGCGGCGGCCTGCGCGAGACTCGACAGCGGCTCGCTCGACGGGCCGTAGAACAGCACTTCGGTCGACCGTTCCGAGCGGATCGGCATCAGGTCGCTGCGCAGCCACGCCTGCACCTGGCGCGCCCGTGCGCGCGGGCGCGGCTCGGCCGGATAGAGCCGCGCGCCCGGGAAGGTCTCGTCGAGATACTCGGCAATCGCCGACGATTCCGACAGCGCGAAGTCGTCGTGCACCAGCGTCGGCACGCGTTGCGTCAGCGACGTCGCCGCATAGTCGGGCGCGAAATGCGCGCGGTTGCCGAGATCGACGGTCACGAGTTCGTACGGCAGCGATTTTTCCTCGAGCGCGACGAACACGGACATCGCGTACGGGCTGGTGTAGTGCGCATCCGCGTACAGGCGGAGATTACCGTTTTGCACTGCAGGCTCCTTGTGGGTTCGAAGCTCGGGCAGCGCGGGTTGGCGCGCCGGCGAACTCCGGGTGGGTCAATGCGGCGTGTGCGACCGCCTCGCCGCGGGACAAGCCGGCACGGTCAGCCGGCGACGGGCCACCGGTATCCGATCACCTCGCTCACCGGGTACGCAAGTTCCCGCACTTCCTCGAGCTGGTTGCCGCCGAACAGATACACGCGCTCGTCGTCGTGACGCAGGTAGAACCCGACGTGGCCCTTCCAGCTCGCGGGATCGTCGCGCGTCAGGATCGCGATGCAGCCGTATGCCGGACGCTCCAGCGGCCGCCCCCATTCGAGCCACGAACGCGCGAGCGCGGAACCCGTGCCGCGGATGCCGGCATGCGTCATGCACCAGTTGACGAACGACGAGCACCACGAAATCTTGTCGTCGTAGCCGACGAGGTTCGTGTGGTTGTTGTATTCGACGATGCGCGGATTGATGCTGCCGGGCGGGAAGCGGCGGATGCCCAGCTCGGCCAGCGCGACCGGCATCCACGGCGGATGGCCGGCTTGCGGGTTGCCCTCGGGGTTCGATCGGGTCACGACGGTCTCGATGGAATGCGAGTGGAATGCGGGTGGAATGTCGCTCAATCTTCGCACGAATACGGTCAGCCGGCAGCGCCTTTTCCCTCACGCGATTTCCGGCCCGTACGCCCGTATCATGTCGGCAGCGACCTCGACCCTCACGCCCGCCATGCGCATCACGCCCCTGCCGCCCCTTCAGTGCCTCGTCGCGTTCGAAGCCGCCGTGCGGCACGCGAGCTTCACGAAGGCCGCGGTCGAACTGCACCTGACGCAAAGCGCGATCAGCCGCCAGATCCAGCAGCTCGAGGAATTCCTCGGCCGCTCGCTGTTCGTCCGCGAACACCGCTCGCTGCGGCTGACGATCGCCGGCGAGCAATACGCGACGCAGGTTCATCATCTGCTCACGCAATGCGCGGACGCCACGCACGACGTGATGAAGCCGTACGGCGATCTCGAACTGACGATCGCCTGCTCGTCCGGCGTCGCGCTGCTGTGGCTCACGCCGCGCCTGCCCGAATTCCGCGCCGCGTATCCGAACATCAAGCTGCGCCTGATCGTGCGCGACGGCCTGGCGTCGATGTCGCCCGCGGAATTCGACGTCGGCGTCTACTACGTGCGCCAGCAGGCGCCGGCCGAGTACACCGCGCGCCGCCTGTTCGACGAGGAAGTCTTCCCCGTCTGCGCGCCTGGCTACCTGGCCGGCCGCACGCTGACCGCGGCCGACCTCGCGAGCGAGACGCTGCTGCGCCTCGAGGACGGACAACGCCAATGGATGTCGTGGTCCGAATGGTTCGGCATGAACGACGTCGACCGGCAGAAGGCGCAGCCGCAGGACATCACGATCAATTCGTATCCGCAGATCGTGCAGATGACCATCCTCGGCCAGGGCGTCTCGCTCGGCTGGCGCTACATGATCGACGCGTGCATCGAGGCCGGCCTGCTCGTGCGCGTGACGGAGGCGTCCGCGAGCCACGGCGGCGGCTACTACGTGATCTCGCCGAACGACCGCGCACAAAACCAGGCGGCGCGGCTGTTTTCACGCTGGTTGTTCGAACAGGCGGACCAGCAGGCCGCGCCGTGACCGCGATGCATGCGCTGCGCGCATGCGTGCATGCAAATCTTTCGTTTCAGAAAATAATCCTGCTGTCCTTAGCATGGGGTTCACGCGGGACACCCGTCCCGTCTTCTGACAAAGGAAGAGACCATGCAAGGAACGCTTTCCCCGCGCGCCGCGCGTTCCGTCGATGCGGCCACCCAGCAACGCCGCCGCGCCATCGTCGCGACCGTGATCGGCAACGGCCTCGAATGGTTCGATTTCACCGTCTACAGCTTCTTCGCGGTGATCATCGCGAAGCTGTTCTTCCCGACCGGCAATGAACTGACCTCGGTGCTGCTCACCGTCGCGACGTTCGGGGTGGGCTTCTTCATGCGGCCGGTGGGCGGCATCGTGCTCGGCGTCTACGCGGACAAGGTCGGGCGCAAGGCCGCGCTGTCGCTGACGATCCTGATGATGGCGCTCAGCACCGCGCTGATCGGGCTCGCGCCGACCTACGAGCAGGCCGGCATCGCCGCGCCGCTGCTGATCGTCGTCGCGCGCCTGCTGCAGGGCTTCTCCGCCGGCGGCGAGATGGGCGGCGCCACCGCGTTCCTCACCGAATACGCGCCGCCGGAGAAGCGCGCGTACTACTCGAGCTGGATCCAGTCGAGCATCGGCTTCGCGGTGCTGCTCGGCGCCGCGACCGGTACGTTCGTCACGACGTCGCTCGATGCGCAGGCGCTGCATAGCTGGGGCTGGCGGGTGCCGTTCCTGCTCGGGATCGTGGTCGGGCCGGTCGGCTATTTCATCCGCAGCCATCTCGACGAAACGCCCGCGTTCAGTGCCGTCGAAGCGCAGGCGAAGGAAAGCTCGCCGCTGAAGGACGTGCTGTCCACCTACCCGCGCGAGACGTTCGCAAGCTTCTCGATGGTGATCCTGTGGACGGTCTGCACGTACGTGCTGCTGTTCTACATGCCGACCTATTCGGTGCGCACGCTGCACCTGCCGCAGTCGACCGGCTTCGCGGCCGGCATGGTCGGCGGGCTGATGATCATGTGCTGCTCGCCGATCGTCGGCAAGCTCGCCGACGCGTGGGGCCGGCGCGTGTTCCTGTCCGGCTCGGCGCTCGCGATCCTGGCGCTCGCGTGGCCGATGTTCGCGTGGATCAACCATGCGCCCGGCTTCGGGTCGCTGATCGTGTTCCAGGCAGTGTTCGGCGTGCTGATCGCCACCTATACGGGGCCGATTCTCGCGGCGTTCGCCGAGCTGTTTCCGACCAAGGTGCTGTCGACCGGGTTGTCGGTCGCGTACAACTTCGCGGTGACGATCTTCGGCGGGTTCGCACCGTTCCTCATGACGTGGCTGATCGCCCGCACGGGCAGCAACATGGCGCCCGCGCTCTACGTGACCGTCGCGGCCGCGGTCAGCCTCGTCGGCACGCGCTTCGTGAAGGACACGCGGCGCAACGCGTCAACGACTCGATAAGGATCTTTCCCCCATGACCATTACCGTGCTTCAGGGCGGCAACGTGCTCGACCTCGAACGGGGCGTGTTGCTCGAACATCATCACGTCGTGATCGACGGCGAGCGCATCGTCGAAGTCACCGATCGACCCGTCGATTTGCCGAATGCGCTGGTGATCGACGTGCGCGGCAAGACCGTGATGCCGGGGTTCATCGATTGCCACGTGCACGTGCTCGCGTCAAATGCGAACCTGGGCGCCAATGCGACGCAGCCGAACATTCTCGCGGCGATTCGGTCGCTGCCGATTCTCGATGCGATGCTGGCGCGCGGGTTTACCAGCGTGCGGGACGCGGGCGGCGCGGACTGGAGCCTGATGCAGGCAGTCGAGACGGGGCTGGTGTCGGGGCCACGCATCTTTCCGTCCGGCAAGGCATTGTCGCAAACCGGCGGGCACGGCGATTTCCGGCCACGCGGGGATCTGCTGGAACCGTGTTCGTGCTGCTTTCGCACCGGGGCGATTGCCCGGGTCGTCGACGGCGTCGACGGCGTGCGGCTCGCGGTGCGCGAAGAGATTCAGAAAGGCGCGACGCAGATCAAGATCATGGCCTCGGGCGGGGTTGCTTCGCCGACCGACCCGATCGCGAACACGCAGTACTCGGAAGACGAGATCCGCGCGATCGTCGATGAAGCCGACGCCGCGAATACCTACGTGATGGCCCATGCGTACACGGGGCGAGCGATCGCGCGAGCGGTGCGGTGCGGCGTGCGGACGATCGAGCACGGCAATCTCGTCGACGAGGCGGCCGCGAAGCTCATGCACGAGCGCGGCGCGTTCGTCGTGCCTACGCTCGTCACGTATGACGCGCTCGCCAGACACGGTGCGCAGTTCGGGATGCCGGCGGAGTCGGTGGCCAAGGTGGCCTCCGTGCAGCAGAAAGGACGCGAGTCGCTGGAAATTTATGCGAACGCCGGCGTGAAGATGGGCTTCGGCTCCGACCTGCTCGGCGAAATGCACGCGTTTCAGTGCGGGGAGTTCCGGATCCGGGCCGACGTGCTGGGCAATCTCGAGGCGCTCAGGTCGGCGACGACGGTGGCGGCCGAGATCGTCAATATGCCGGGGCAACTGGGTGTGATCGCCGCAGGCGCGATCGCGGACGTCGTCGTGCTCGACGGGAATCCACTCGACGATATCGGCATCGTCGCGGGGGATGGCGAGAGCGTCGCGTACGTGTTGCAGCGAGGCAAAATCGCGAAGGCCCGGCCGGCTTTGCGTTGACCGCTTGCGCGGGCCGGCCGGCAACCCGGGACCGGCCGCCCCGAGGCGGCCGGCGCCCTTCCCGTCACTCCACCGTCACCGATTTCGCGAGGTTCCGCGGCTTGTCGATATCCGCGCCGCGCAGGCACGCGGCGTGATACGCGAGCAACTGCAGCGGCACGACGTGCAGGATCGGCGACAACAGCCCGTAGTAATCCGGCATCCGCAGCACCGACACGCCTTCGCCGTTGTCGATCCGCGTATCGGCATCGGCGAATACATACAGCTGCCCGCCCCGCGCGCGCACTTCCTGCATGTTCGATTTCAGCTTTTCGAGCAGCGCATCGTTCGGCGCGATCGTCGCGACCGGCATCGCGTCGGTCACGAGCGCGAGCGGCCCGTGCTTCAGCTCGCCCGCCGGATACGCTTCCGCGTGGATATACGAAATCTCCTTCAGCTTCAGTGCCCCTTCGAGCGCGATCGGGTAATGCAGCCCGCGCCCGAGAAACAGTGCATTCTCGCGCCGCGAGAATTCCGCCGCCCAGCGCTCGATCTGCGGCTCCAGCGCGAGCACGTCCTCGAGCGCGGCCGGCAGCCGCCGCAGCTGCGTCGTATAGCGCGCGAGCTGCGCGTCGTCGACGTAGCCGCGCAGGCGCCCGAGCGTCACGGCGAGGATGAACAGCGCGACGAGCTGCGTCGTGAACGCCTTGGTCGACGCAACGCCGATTTCCGGGCCGGCCCGCGTCAGGAACCGCAGGCCGGTCTGACGCATCATCGCACTGGTCGGCACGTTGCAGATCGCCAGCGTATCGATATGACCGAGCGCCTGCGCATACTTGAGCGCGGCGAGCGTGTCGGCGGTCTCGCCCGATTGCGACACGCTGACCACCAGCGTATTCGGCAGCGCGAGCGCATCGCTGTAGCGGTATTCGCTCGCGATCTCGACCTGCGCGGGCACGCGCGCGATCGTTTCGAGCCAGCGGCGGGCGGTCAGGCCGGAATAGTGACTCGTGCCGCACGCGAGGATCAGCACGTTGTCGATCTGCTCGAACGCCCGCGCAGCGTCCGGGCCGAACGCCGCCGGATCGAACAGCCCCGCATCAGGGATCGTCGCGGCCACGGCCTGTGGTTGCTCGAAAATTTCCTTCTGCATGAAATGCCGGTACGGGCCGAGCTCGACCACGCCCTGCGTCGAGGCAACGGTCTGGATCGGACGATCGACCGGCTTGCCGCCGCGATCGAGGACCCGCACGCCGCCCGTCGTCAGCTCGACGATGTCGCCTTCCTCGAGAAAGATGAAGCGATCGGTGACGCCGGCGAGCGCGAGCGCGTCGGACGCGAGAAAGCATTCGTCGTCCTTCAGGCCGACGACGAGCGGCGAGCCGGCTCGCGCGCCGATCAACCGCTGCGGCTCGTGTTTGCTGAACACCGCGATCGCATAGGCGCCGTGCAGCTGCGACGTCGCATCGCGCACGGCGGCGAGCAGGTCGCCGCGATACTTGCTGTGGATCAGGTGGGCGACGACCTCGGTGTCGGTCTGGCCATCGAACTGGTAATTCTCGTCAGCAAGTTGCCTGCGCAACGTTTCGTGATTCTCGATGATGCCGTTGTGCACGAGCGCGATTTCGTCGCGCGAGAAAATCGGATGCGCGTTGCAGGTAGCGGGCGCGCCATGCGTCGCCCAGCGGGTGTGCGCGATACCGGTGCTGCCGGCCAGGCCGGCGCTGCGCACGTGCGCGTCCAGATCGGCGACGCGCGACACGCTGCGCTCCCGGCGCGCCTGGCCGTCGACGACCGTCGCGACCCCGCACGAATCGTAGCCGCGATATTCGAGGCGGCGCAAACCTTCAATCAGAATCGGAACGATGTTCCGTTGCGCGACCGCGCCGACAATGCCACACATGACACGCCTCCATCCGTTTGTTCAGTCATGAACCGTGCGCCGTTGCGTCAGCGCGATCCGGACGCCGCTGCCGACGCCGTCGTGAAGCCGCATTGAGCGGGTGCGAGCGGATCGGCCATCCGGCTTTCAAATGCCAGGTAAAGCGACTCCTCCAGCACGTTCCAGTGCGTGCCGTGTCGATACGGAGCCGAGCGCGCATACCAGCAGGCGACGGTGCTCCAGTCATTCATCTTGTACGCGACCAGCGCGATCAGCCCCCACGGAAAATCGGAGCCGGCGAGCTGCATCCAGGTCTTGCCGTACTTCTGCATCCACTGCGCATAGATCGTCTCGCTCGACCGGTCGGGAACCTGAATGCCGGACAGGATCGGGAAGATCTGCGCGACTTTCGCCGGATAGAAGCTCGTGTCGCTGATCCGTTCCGTGCTTGCGCGAAAGCCCGATTGCGTGCCGCGCCAGAACACCTTGAGGATCGACGCCGCGAGCCGGTCGGCGCGCTGGCTCCATGGGCCCGCGCGCGCGTACCCGGCGCGGCGCACGTAATACGCGGCGAGCGCCTGGAACGCGCTGTGTACCTCCACGTTGTCCATCAGCAGCGCAACGTGCAGCGACGACGAGATCTCGTAGACGCCGCTCGTCTTGTCGAGCAGCGCGTCCAGGTGCGCACTCGCGCGGGTCAGGCTGAGCTCCCACGCGGCAGGCATCCCGTCGGGCGGCGCAAAACGCGACAGCAGTTCGATCCAGGTCGCCATCATCGCGTCGTCCGCGTCGGCTTCCGCACACGGGTTGGTCTGGCCGTCCTTCACGCAGTAGCGATCGAAACCGCCGTCCGGACGCTGACGTGGCAACACCCATGCGATCCATGCAAGTGCCGCGTGACGGGCGTCCATCTGGGTGTCGGCAGCGGCAAGCAGGGCCTTCGCCGCAAAATAAGGATCGATGCCGGCGCCGTTCAGGCGCACGGTGATCGCGCCGTCCGGGCGTTGATACAGCCCGTCGAGCTGGAGTTCGGCGGCACCCGCGTGCAGCACGGGGCAGCACGCGGCGACGCAACAGGCGGCGCGCCCCAAACGGCACAGCCTGACGGTGGCAGCCACGCACGCGCGTGCGACCGAGAAAAGCGCGGGCCGGTTCATCATCGGGGGCTCCTGCGCGGCAGTCCTGTGAAATCATCGCCGGGCGCGGCGTTGGCCGCGTCGCGCCCGGCGAACGTGTCGACGGTGTGGCTCAGTTCACGGCGATACGGGTGAACCTGAATCAGAATTGGAACAATGTCCCGTTGCGCGACCGCGCCGACGATGCCACACATGACACGTCTCCTACCCTTTGTCCGTTCACGAACCGTGCGCGGTCGTGTCTGCGCGATCGCGTCACCGTTAACTCCGCCGTCGTGAACCCTCGTTTGGCGGGCGCGAGCGCATCGGCATCGGCGTAGTGGCCGGCACGCTCCACCACGTCGGCAACCAGCCGCGATGTCCGGTCACGCACAGCCTGCACGCTGACCAACCCGGCGCGTGTCGCCGCGCCTTCCGGACTCGTTGTCCTGGCGTCCCCGTCGTTCCGTCGTCGCTCAACCGCGTGGGGACACGCCCGTCCTCCTGAAACAAGCAAGTGATGAGCCATGGATCGCCCTGCCCCGTGCGGCAAGAGCCTGCGCGTGCAAGATCGACTCGCTCCGGGCACGGAGCGCGGGAATTTGATTCACCCGCGAATCATGGTTCCCCCCCAAGCGGTGGATCTTGTGCCCGCAGAGCGCGGACATCCTGCGCAACACCATTTCTGGAAGCCATCCGCTGAGGGCAGTCGTTGCATTGCATGGCCCCGGTTCGGCACGGACGCGCCGATCTCTGCGCACATCGACTGGCCGCCGTGCGGATTCGACCAGCCAGTTCCGGCCTTACGTTACAGATGCGTAACGTTTCATGCCCGCCGACCCCGACGATGTGCGCAACGCTGTGCATGAGGTAAATCCTCCCCCCGGGATCGTGACCGGAGAATCGACGACGTCCCGTTCATTGCCCAGACAAAATTCGCACATCGAAGCGATTCAAGACGACTGGTACGGCTCGTGCAACTCAATCGGCAGCGAGCGCGCGACACGAGTCGACGTTCTTCGAATGACGTGACCAAATCGACGGTGCGAGTGGTCAGACGTATATCTGCGTCGCGGCAGCCCGCCGCTATCGCGCTCGTCGCAATTGTGAAACGTTCCGTAGCGATCCGCAGGTGCGAAGCGAACCGGGCCCGGTCGCAGCGCCGCTGGTTTGAATATTGCTCTATCTGGAACTGGAACACGTGCGGGTGCGCCGCGATGCGGCGACGTACGCAGCTTGACCGACAGGCGACGCCGACGACACAGCGAGGAACGCTCATGACGTGATTGACGAGGTGCAAGGGGGCGACCGTAGTCCGGCGATTGCGTGGCGGAGATCGCGCGGACAAGCACTGTGCGCTCGCCCTGCAACACCGCTGCATGTCGCGGGACCGGCGTAACCGCTTGCGGGGACAAGACGCGCTGTCTGCATACGTGCTTGGTGCCAGGAGCCGGATCTTCCGGCGCAAAGAAGCTCAACGAGGATCACAATGAAAAAGATCTTGCTTGTGTTCGGGACTCGGCCGGAAGCCATCAAGATGGCACCGCTGGTCCGCGCGTTGCAAGCACGCAAGGATGTCGACGCCAGGGTATGCGTCACCGCCCAGCATCGCGAAATGCTGGATCAGGTGCTGACGCTATTCGACATCAAGCCCGACTACGATCTCAACCTGATGCGCCAGAGCCAGACGCTGACCGACGTGACGACCAGCATTCTTCACGCGATCGGCGTGGTCTTCGAAGACTTGCATCCGGATGTCGTACTGGTGCACGGCGACACGACCACGACGCTCGCGGTCAGCCTCGCGGCGTTCTATCGCTATCTGCCGGTCGGACACGTGGAAGCGGGTTTGCGCAGCGGCGACATCTGGTCGCCGTGGCCGGAGGAATTGAATCGCCGTGTGACCGACGCGGTTTCGTCATGGCATTTCGCGCCGACCGACCGGGCGCGAAGGAACCTGTTCAGCGAAGGCGTGCCGGTGGGGGCGGTCGTGATGACCGGCAATACCGTGATCGATGCGCTGCACGACGTCAAGCGCATGCTTGACCACGATACCGCGCTCAACGACAAGGTCGCCGCTCATTTCCCGTTCCTCACCCCGTCGCGGCGCGTCGTGCTGATCACGGGCCATCGCCGCGAGAGCTTCGGCGAGCCGTTCCAGCACTTCTGCGAGGCGCTTTGCACGCTCGCGAACCGCTATCGCGACGCGCAGTTCGTCTATCCGCTGCACATGAATCCGAACGTGCGCGAGCCGGCGCGCGCGCTGCTCGGCAACGTGCCGAACATCTACCTGATCGAACCGCAGGAATATCTTTCGTTCGTGTTCCTGATGTCGCGCGCGCATTTCATCATCACCGATTCGGGCGGTATCCAGGAAGAAGGGCCGGCGCTCGGCAAGCCGGTGCTCGTCACGCGCGACACGACCGAGCGGCCCGAGGCGATCCAGGCAGGCACCGCCCGGCTCGTCGGTACGGATCAGGAGCGCATCGTCTGCGAGGCGTCGCGCCTGTTCGACAGCGAGAGCGCTTATGCGGAAATGTCGCACGCGAGCAATCCGTATGGCGACGGTCATGCCAGCGAGCGGATCGTTCATGCGCTGATGCATACGCCGGGGGCGGGAGCGAGAACGACGAGCTTCTCGATGGGCGCCGCGGAGATGCCGTTCAACGCGCTCACGCTCGGGTTGCAGGCGCTGCGCACGCCCTGAAGACCCGCATCGGGCGCCGGGCCAAACGCCGGCGGGCGGCGACGCATGCTGTCGCCGTCCGACGCAACCGTCGACGCGCGCCGTTGGGCCGCGCTACGCGATCGCCGACCGCTGCCGCCGGCTACCGGACCACGGCATCGGCCATCGACTGCGCCTGCGCGGTGAGCCGCGGGTAACTCCGCTGCGCAACCACCTGTTTCGCGAAACACGCCTGCCGCGCCGCCTCGGGAACCCGCGCCGGACTGCATGCGGCGATCGGCCGAAGCGTCAGGTCCTTCCACAGGATATAAACCCGCTCGCCTTGCCTGACCGACACGGCCAACGAGCCCGGCCCGTCCGGCACTCCATCCTGGCTTTCGCCCAGCAGCAGCGCCTTCACGACCCCATCGGCCGGCTGCCGCTTGACGGGCAACTCGGCGAAGCGAAACGCCGTGGCGTCGTCGCCGAATACGTCCGTATAAAGCGTTTCATTGACGAGAATGGCGGCGACGTCGTCCGTCGGCTTGATGCCCGCATCGACCGAACGCGCCCAGGCCTTCAACAGCGGAACGGTCGTCACGAACAGATTCATCTTCCCGTCGGCCGACCTGAACGACAAGCCGTCCGGCCCCGGCGGCATCCCGTCGTCGGCGACGACGCTTTGTACGGTGCTCCCCGCCTTCGCGGCAAACCCTTTCGCCCTGACCGGGCCGATCAGCTTTGCCAGCCGCGCATTCACGTCGGCCGTGTACTGCTTGTCGAGATCCGCCCGATCCTCCATCCGGGCCGCGGCCACTGCGTCCGTCGCCTTCTTGCGGTAGGCAAGATACGAATCCGCCGGCGATGCGATCACCTTCGCTCCGACTGCGGCGATCACCGCCGCGAGCACCACCGCCCCCACCCCGATCTTCAATCTTGAATTGCGCTTCATTTTTATGACGTCACCGAATCCCGCGCCGACAAGCAAAACGGCTGCCGCAAGCCCACGCCAGCCGTCCCCTCCGATACGCGTCATTCTAACGTCGCGCGTACCTCATTCGTCCACCTTGAATGCCGATACCAGTCGCGTCAGGTCCGCCGCCTGCTGCTTCAGGCTCTCCGCCGCTGCCGCGCTTTCCTCGACCAGCGCCGCATTCTGTTGCGTCATCTGATCGAGCGACTGCACCGCGTCGCCGATCTGGTCGATGCCGGCGCTCTGCTCCAGGCTCGCCTCGGCGATCTCGCTCATCATCGCGCTCACGCCCTGCACCTGCGACACGACATCGCGCATCACCTTCCCGGCCTCGCTGACGAGCCGCGATCCGGTACTCACCGTCCCCGCGCTATGCTCGATCAGCGCCTTGATCTCCTTCGCCGCCTGCGCGCTGCGCTGCGCGAGATTGCGCACTTCCGACGCGACGACCGCGAATCCGCGCCCCTGCTCCCCGGCCCGCGCGGCTTCAACTGCCGCATTCAGCGCGAGAATGTTCGTCTGGAACGAGATGCTGTCGATCATCACGATGATCTCGGAGATCCGCTGCGATGCGTCGCTGATCTGCTGCATCGTGCTCACCACCTCGCCGACGACCTGCCCGCCGCGTGCCGCCGTGTCCGACGCGCCGGTGATCAGCTTCGCGGCCGTGGTCGCGGTCTCGGTGTTGTTCCTGACGACCGCCGTGATTTCCTCCATCGACGAAGCCGTGCGCTCGAGGTTGCTCGACTGCCCTTCGGTCCGTTCGCTGAGATCCGCGTTGCCCGACGCGATCTGCGCCGACCCGGTCGCGATCGACGCGGAAGCCGCGCGAATCCGGTGCACGAGCGTCGACAACGACGACACGAAGCGGTTGAACGCGTCCGACAATTGCCCGATCTCGTCCTGGCTCTCGACCGTCATCCGGCGCGTCAGGTCGCCCTGGCCGCTCGCAATCTGCGCCAGCAGTGTCGCCGCGCGCCGGATCGGCGCGGCGATCGCGCGCCCGACCAGCCAGATCACGATCAGCGCGACACCGAGGCCCACCACCGCGGCAACCAGCGCCGCACTGCGAATCGCGCGCGTCACCGGGCCGAGCAGTTCCGCCTGCGGCACCTCGACCACGACATAGGCATTCAGCTCCGGAATGAACGACGTCGCGATGAAACGCGCGCCGCCGTCGCCGGCGTAGCCCAGGTACGCATACGGCTTGCCGGCGAGCAGCGTCGACGACGCATCGTCAGGCAGGCCCGGCTCGTCCTTCAGGAAATGCTTGCCGTCGATCAGCGACGTCTCGCGATGCATCATGATCGCGCCGTCCGGCCGCACGAGATACGCGAACCCGCTAGCGCCGATCCGGTACGCGGCAATGCCCTTCGCGAGCGCATCGACGGACAGGCTCATGCCGGCCGCACCGATCGGCGCGCCGTCGAGTTCCACACGGCTGTTGATGAACATCATGTAGCCGCCGAGCGTGACCTCGCGATCCATGTTCACGTCGTACGTCTTGCCCGACGCGAGGAAGCGCGTCAGCCACTGATCCCGGTCGCTGACCTTCCGCTGCAGGCCGGCTTCGTTGTAGTAGTTGCCGCTCTTCACCGACACCCACTGCACCGACGCCGCCTTCTGCTCGTCCTTCACGTTCTTCGCGAGCTGGATCCAGTTGCGCGTGCCGGCATCGGGTTCGCCGTCGGCTTCCCACTGCAGCAGGAACGCATCGCGCGCGAGGATGCGCGACGCGGCGATCGGTCCGGCCAGCTGCCGCTGCACGTCGGCGCGGATGCCGTTGACGGCCGTCGGCAACTCCTCGCCGACGACGCGATCGCGCACCGCCGTACCGATCAGCCGGACGCTCAACCCGCTTGAAATCGCGACGAACACGAGCAGGCAACTCGTCATGCTGAGAATCAGCTTGTTCTGAATGGAAAGCTTGCGCCAGAAATGCATGGGGAACCCTCGATAACCGCTCGGTCTGAGCCAGTTTGGGTTATCGGCATGCCCGCGCGGAATCGCATCGCGGGTTTCACATGTCCCGCATGTGGGATCGGATATATCGCTGACGGGCGGGCGTCGCCAGCCCGTCGAGGGGCGCGCGATCAATACGCGACGAAGATCGTCACCCGCCGGTTGCGCGCCCGGGCGGCCGCATCGTCGCCCGCGACGAGCGGCTGCGTATCGGCCCGGCCGATCGCCGCGAGCCGGTGCGGCGCGACGCCGCGATCGGCCAGGTAGCGCACGACGCTGCCCGCGCGCGCGGACGAAAGCTCCCAGTTCGATTCGTATTTCGCGTTCGCGATCGGCACGCTGTCGGTATGCCCTTCGACGAGGATGTCGCCGGTTGCATGCGCGCTCAGCGCCTGCGCGATCTGGCTCAGCACGGGCGCCGCGTCGGGCAGCAGCCGTGCATCGCCGACGTTGAACAGGATCTTCGCGTCAATGCCGATCTCGATGCCGTGCGGCGCCCGCACGAGCGAGATGCGGCCGTTCGTCTTCAGCGCATCGAGCGACGCGAGCCAGGCGGGCGCGCGGTCAGGCACGGCGGAATCCGCTGCGCCTGCCGCGCCGCTGTCGTGCCGGGCGAGCGTCTGATAGCGCGCATCGAGCGCGTTGTATTTCGCGAGCTGAAGCACGTACAGCGCGAGAAACAGCACCATCAGCGTCGTGATGAGGTCCGCGTAGGAAATCAGCCAGCGTCCGGACTGCGTGCCTTCGGCTTCATCGTCATCGCGATCGGTGGCGGCCGAGCCGGCACGCGCCGCGTCAGTTCGAGCCGTCATGTCGAAGCTCCCGTTGCGTCATGCGAGCGACTCCGCCGCGCGACCGCGCACGTCGCCGGTCAGACGCGTTTCGATCGTATGCGGCGATTCCTTGCGCGAGATCGCGAGCAGGCCGTCGAGGTACAGCTTGCGAAACCGCAGCTCGCTGTCGATCTGCGCGCGCAATTTGCCGTAGAGCGGCAGGAACACGAGGTTCGCGAACGCGAGGCCGTAGAGCGTCGCGATGAACGCGACCGCGATGCCCGGCCCGAGCTGCGCCGGCTCGAGAATGTGGCTCGTTACCTGCACCAGCCCGAGCACCGAGCCGAGGATGCCGAACGTCGGCGCATAACCGCCCGCCTGCTGCCACACGCGCGCGGCTGCCAGCCGGCTGCGCTCGTACGCGTCGAGATCGCGCTGCAGCGCATCCTCGAGCACCGCGGTCGACACCCCGTTCGCGAGCAGTTCGAGCCCGCGTCGCGCGAACGGATGAATGCCGCTGACATCCATCGATTCGAACGCGAGCAGCCCGTCGAGCTTCGCGCGATCGCCCCAGTCGAGCAGGTCGGTCAGGTGCTTGCGATCGACTTCCTGCGCGCGCACGAACGCGAGCCGCAGTTGCTTCACCGCATCGAAGAAGCGCGCCCACGTGTTCTGGATCATCACCGCGCCGAGCGTACCGCCGAGCACGATGACGAACGCCTCGAACTGGAACAGCGTCGAAAAATGTCCGCCTTCCAGCGCGAAGCCGAACACGATGGCCGCGCCGCCGAGCAACACGCCGGCCAGTGTCAACAGGTCCATATGCGTCTCCGTCGAATCGCGCGTTATGCGTCAGATGATGCCACCGGCGCGGCGGCCGCCGGCACCTTGGCCGCGCGAACTGCATCCAGCACGCGCCGCTCGATCTCCTCGAGCTCGATCGGATCGAGCTTCAGCTCGCGGCGCATCACCCACGACACCTCGTTGCGCCGCGCTTCCGTCATCACGGAGAACAGCTTGTCCGCCACCGCGCGATCGTCGAGGCTCGCGACCAGCTTCGCGAGATCGTACGTATCGAACGCGCTGATTACGTCGAACAGCGTGCGCTGGTCGATCCACACGAGATCCTCGAGCGCTTGCACGTCGCCGCCGGCGCGCGGGTTGCGCCGCGAGAAATACGCGACGCCCTGCTGCTCGACGTAACCGAGCACCTTCGACTTGCGGAACGCAAACATCTCTTCCGCGATCTCGCCGTGGGACAGCTTGTTGAGCAGCAGCTTCCGGTCGACGCCGATCAACGCTTCGAGATCGGCCAGCTCGATCAGCTCGAGCTCGCTGTTGATCGACAGGTCGAGATCGTGATCGGCGACCTGCTGCGCGCGATCGATCACGCGCGCGGCGTCGAACGTGACGACCTGGCGCGCATCCGACGAACCCGCATGATCGGCCGCGCCGCCGGCATGATCGGCCTGTGCCGCTTCGATCGTGACGAGATTGAGCTTTTCCATGCGACGCAGCATCGCGAGCACGTGCGGGCGCGAATGGCCGGCAATCGCGCGACAGCGGCGGATCACGTCGGCGAGCGGCACCGACGTCTCCGCTGCCTGCGCCTGCATCGGCCGCCGCGACCACGCATCGTCCGATCCGCGCGTCTCGGCGCCCGCCATCAGCAACAGCACATGCGCATACGACAGCACGCCCGGCATGAAGTCCGCGTGCGTGTAGGTCGCGAGCTGATCGTCCTTGCGCTTCACGCGCCGGATCATCGTGCGCACGATATGGCGGAGCAGCGCGGACACGTGCTCGATTTCCTCGTCGAGCAGCGCGGCCGGCACGACCGTGAGCTGACAGAACGACAGCGCCTTCGCGGTATGCGCGCGCGGCTCGGACGCGAGCAGCGCGGATTCGCCGAAGAATTCGCCGCGCCCGAGCGTCGCGACGACGACGCGCTTGTCGTCGCAGCGCGTCGACAGCTCGACCTTGCCGTCGGCGATCAGAAAGATGACGGGCTCGCCGGCGAAGCCCTCCGAGTAGATGATCTCGCCGGGCGCGGCCGTACGCGTCCACGATTGCTGACGATTCAAGTTGGTTCCCCTGCTGCGCTGGTTGTTGCAGACCGCGTCGCATGTCGCAGGCATGCGATCGACGGTCATCCCCGTGCCCGTTTAACGTCATCGGCACCGGCATCCTTTAGGGGATTCGTACTCGTTTCCAGCGAAAATCAAGGTGAAACGTTTGCGGCTCGCCCCGCATGGTCGAGAGATTCGATTCGATACGGCCACAGCCGAGCGCGACCCGAGCGAAAGCACGGGTTTATCCGGACCGCGCAATCGCCGCCGCCCCCTTCCCTGGCATCCCGGGACGAAACCGAGACGGTTCGCCGGCACGCTCGTCTCGATGCCGTTGTGATGAGAATGAGCCGAAACATCGGATCAACGAACGGCTGTCGCGAACGGTGCGGCCGATCGTGAACATGGCAGGGTTGCCGTGCCTTAGCCCGATCGCAACTCGCCTGCCCGATCGCCCGCCGGAAGCCGGAAGCCGGAAGCCGGAAGCCGGGCAATGACGGGGACCGCCGTTCGACCGTCCGACCAGCCCGACCGACGCCGTCGGGCATTTGTTTCGGGATG